>JBNKLQ010000022.1:0-36654 GCA_050292445.1 Promineifilaceae bacterium (SeqCode)
ATACAGTCAGGCGGTGAAGGGATGGTGTTTGGGCTGGGGAATACGGCCGTCAAACTCTACCATCACCCCACTCCCGCCCATCAAGAAAAACTGCGCCACTGGTTTGCCCAGCGCTTGCAACTGCCGCCAGACCTCCTGGCCCCCTGCGCGCCAGTCCATAACAAAAATGGACAAATTATTGGCTTGCAAATGCCTCGGCTGCCCGCCAGCTCCCTGCCTCTGAAACAACTCAGTCTGCCCAATTTCTGGCAGCAACATGCGTTGACAACACAGCAAATTGTGCCGCTGCTCCAGCGGCTGCACCAGACGCTCAACCGCCTGCACCAACTGCAAGTTGTGGTGGGTGATCTCAATGAGACGAACATCTTTTTCACGCCGCCCGGCCAAACCACTGGCCAAACGTTCTGGATCGATGTGGACAGCTATCAATTTGGTCACTTTCCTTGTCCAGTAGCCATGCCTGCCTTTTTGGACCCAACGCTGTACCATGTAAGCAACTTTGGCGAACGGCCGTATTTCACCCCTCTCACCGACTGGTACGCCTTTACCGTTTTACTGGTAAAAAGTTTGCTCCAGGTGCATCCTTACGGCGGCGTCCATCGCCAGCACAAATCGCTCCGGGCACGAGCTACAGCTGGCGTTAGCATTCTGGCCAATGGCGTGACTCTGCCACCGCGCGCTCGTCACCCCGAAACGTTGTCTGACGACCTGCTGCATCATCTGCACGCCACGTTTGATAAGGGGGAGAGACGGCCGTTCCCTCCGCAGCTCTTGCAACAATATGCCCAGAACCTGCAAACCTGCCCGCACTGCCAGCTGGCTTACCCGCGCAGCCGGCGCGGCTGCCCGGCTTGCAGTCATCCCACGCCTGTCCCTGTGCTGCCCAGCGCCGTCGCCAAAATGCTGCTCCAGGTGGATGGCTTCATTGAGGCGGTTTTTGTGCAGCCAAACGGCCGTCTGCTCATCATTTATCGGCAAGGGGAGCAATACCGGCTGGTCCGGGCGGGCATTGGCGGCGTGCTGAAGGAGACGATCCTGTTCGGTGGCAGCGTGGGCTATCGGTTCGGCGCTTTCACCCGGCCAGATGGCCATGATTTTCTGGTTGTCAATCCACCCCACCGCCCCCAGCTGCTGGTGCTGGATATTCACGGCGCACAACCACAGCAGGTGACGCTGTTGGAAACGGCGCTGTTTCGGGAAACGGCCGTTTTCGCCACCACGCCCAACCATCTCTATCGCCTCAGCGGTGGCTGGATCATGCGCGGGGCCGTCCGACACAGCACCTATTTAGAAGATGCCATCGGCACCGCCCATCGCGCCCAAACACAGCTTTTTGGCTCTCCATTCAGTAACAGTGTGGCCGGATACCATCGCATTTTTGCCGAACACCGTTTTTTTACAATTTCACCCAATGGCACGGAACACCAATTGGCTGTACCCTTGCCACCCGGTTCACACATCACCCAGGCCGCCATTACTTTTGCTCCCAACCAGATCGGTGTAGTACAGCAGTTAGTGGGAAACGGCCGTACCCAAACTCAGGTCCAGGCGTTCAACCACCAGGGACAGTGGCAGCAAAGCTGGGATTTGGGCGAGGAGGGTTGGGAAACGGCCGTCAATCAATTTGCCAACCTCAATCAGACATTGCCCCAACCACTGTTACCAGGTGATAAGCTACATGCACATCCCGCTGGCTGGCTTATCCAACAACCCCAAAAGCTTAGATTCCAAAATGACGGGTGAAAATAAAATAATCTGAACAGGTTGAGCTTTGATTCCAGTATGCTATAATGATTTTCATCAAAAATACATAATTTTTTGATTGGATTTAGAAATGACAATTCAAAGCAGCCTACTAATCAAGCGTTTTTAGCCCATGTCCACTAACCAAACAAGCCAAGAACAAGCTGCCAAAAATTTGATAACAGCTGTAGAACGGGGAGACCAGAACGCTCTAAATGATCTGATACGCTTATTACAACTACGCCCTGATGTTGTCAGGGAAGAACTAAATAACTTAATACATAATTTGATTGTCTATTCGGCTCAAAAAGACAAAAAAGCAAAAGATATCCTACAAACACTTGAAAAACTTATTCCTCATATTGTTGCCGACGTTCGCGTTAAGGAGCGCAGGAGAGAATTTTGGCATCTGATAAACCTCGCAAAACTAGGTGATGAGGAAGCCACAGCAAAAGTGGTACAAATTGTCAAATTAAACCAAGCTCGTTTGGAAAAAATCATCCGGAATTTCGATCCTGCACACCCAAATACTGCTTACAAAGTGATTGACGAGGCAAATTCAGGACCAGTCGAGTTAGGAAATGGCAAACTTGCCCATGAGCTAAAAGAAATGTTTCTATCTGAGCGTGCAAGTAAGAAACAAAAACAGCTACTGTGGACCCTGGAAAATTGCATCGTTAATCTCTCTACAAAGTCATTCCAAATTTCCATTGACGACGAAGGCGACGAAGACGACGAAGACGACGAAGGCATCAAACAGACGGTGTCTATTGATTTAATACCGCACCTGTTTGGCAATATTATTCGACGCCATTTTGAGCAACAACAAAAAAGGCGATGAAAATCTTATGTGTTTAATCCAACTTGCGGCAATTGGGCTGGGTGGCTTAGCATACATATACACAGTTTATGGTGTCGGTACAGAAAGATACACCTGGGGCGTTGTCTTAGTTTTTTGCATCGGTGCTTTCTTTGGGGCCGAAATCTACAAACGCATCAGCAAGTTTCGCGAAAGACGCCGCATCGAGCAGATTAACATAAAAGCAAACCAAGAAGAAAAGGAAATTGACGACATCCTGGATGAATGGCTAAATACTTAAATCAACCTGAATAGATTGACATAAACACTTGTTAACTTTGCCTGATTAGCCGCAATTCCCAAAAGTTAACACACACTTTTGCTGCTATAATTCAGGTCAGAACCTACTGTGGTGCAAGCAAAAGGCCGCATAAATGATTAGGAGAATTTTTATGGCTAAACAATGGCAATCCCCCCCGGAAATGCAAATTGATCCCAAAAAACAGTACACTGCCACGATGGAAACCAACAAAGGCACCATCGAGCTGGAGCTGTTTGCCGAACACGCCCCCGTCACCGTTAACAATTTTGTCTTTTTATCCCGTGAAGGCTATTATGACGGCGTTGCCTTCCACCGCGTCATTAGCAACTTTGTCATTCAGGGAGGCGACCCCACCGGTACTGGTGGGGGTGGTCCTGGTTATACATTCAAAGATGAATTTGAGGGCAATCCACACAAACATGGCACAGGGTATTTATCCATGGCTAACCGGGGTCTCGACGTGAATGGTGCCGGCACCAATGGCTCCCAGTTTTTTATCACCCATGCCCCCCAGCCGCATTTAGATGGCAAGCATACTGTTTTTGGCAAAGTCACCAGCGGTATGGACGTCGTCAATAGCATTCGCCAGGGCGACAAAATGACCAGCGTCACCGTCAAAGAATCCTAAGCATCTCCGCTTATAGAGATCAAAAAAGGCCAGAGGATTTCCCTCTGGCCTTTTTATTTTCATTTCACAAACTATCAGAAAACTTTCTCAAGAAACAGAAAAGCCTCTGTGGCTCATTTAGGCAAAATGCGCACCTTGCGCCGCTTACCTTCGCCGGAGCTTTGCGTGTACACCTCATCGTTGTCGCGCAGCGTCATGTGAATGATGCGTCGCTCGTGAGGCGGCATGGGCTCCAAGCTTACCGGGCGACGACGGCTGATGACTTTTTTGGCCATGCGCTCGGCCAAACGTGCCAGTGCCTGCTGCCGCCGCTTGCGATAACCTTCTACATCCACCACAAAGGAGGCGCGTTTTTGCATCTGGTTGCCCACCATCAGTCGGGCCAAATATTGCATCGCGTTCAGCGTCTCGCCACGCGGACCAATCAATACGCCCAGATCATCGCCCTCAATGTCCAGCACATGAACTCGGCGTCCGGTCAAATCGTCCGGCTCTGAGATGGAGGCCGTGAGTTCAGCATCCACCTGCAATTTTTCGAGCAACGTGGCTATCACGGTCATGGCTACTTCTTTCTCTTCGGGGTCTGCCTCTTGTACTTCGACTTCGCTGCCGTTCGATTTGGCGGCAACGGCCGTCTCTCTCTTTTTAGGTGCTGGTTTGGATTGTTGCTTCGGGGTAGGAACGGCCGTTTGCACTGGTTTTGGTTTGGGTGCAGGCTCCTGTGCAGAAAGTGATACCAACCGCACCACCGCTTCGCGGCTGCCAATTCCCAATAGGCCACGACTCCCTTCATCAATCACATCAATAATCACATCAGAACGATTAACGCCCAGCTTTTGCAAGCCCAACTCAATCGCCTTTTCAACATCTGCCCCCCGAACTTCGATTTCACGTTTTGTACTCATACAAACCTCTTTATTCTCGCTAAACACACCCTATAGTCAGAATCAGTGGGCTATAGGCCGGGCCAGATAAACAATACCCTAAACCAACCATGCAGCTTACCGCTTTGCCGAACGGCGCTTGCGCTTCGATTGATTACGGTTCTTTTTTCCGCTGCCCTGTGTAGCATTGCTCTCTTTTGCACTTGGTAATGATTCTTTCTTTGGTATTTCCGCTTCAACTATTTTTCCACCACCATTAATGCCCATCGCCTTTAACTCTTTTTCCTGTGCCAAGGCAGCTTTCTCAGCTTCCATGATGCGCCGCGTGTAAAGTCCCTGGGCAATACCAATTAAATTCGACAACACAAAATAAATGGACAGGCCAGATTGGAAGGAAAGCGAGAAGAAGCCAAACATAATTGGCATCGTATACTGCATGGACTGGGTCATTGCAGCCGAAGGATCATCCTGCTGATCTTTGCCGCCTTTCTTGCCGTTTTTGTTTTTGTCATCATTCTTTTTTGCGGCAGATGGCGACGTAAACTTGGTCTGCACAAACATGGTCACAAAAACCAAAACAGGCAAAATATATAGCGGATCTGGCTGACCCAAATTCAGCCACAGAAAATTACTCTTAATGGGCAGTAAATTCGTTAAGTCGATACCGGAGTAAACGCGCTGTGTTAGCTCAAACATCGTTTGCGGCGTTGAGCCTAAAACCAAGCGCAGAACCTGAAACAAGCCGAACAAGATTGGCATCGTTGCCAGCATGGGCAAACATCCGCTTAAGCTCTCTGCCGGATTGTACCCAATCTTTTGGAACTCCTCTTGCATTTTTTGCGGGTTATCTTTGTATTTTTGCTGAATAACCTTAATTTGCGGCTGCATTTCTTGCGTCTTTACCATGCTGCGCTGCTGCCGCAAGTTCAAGGGCAACATGAGAATGCGCGTAAATATAGTAAATACCGTCAGAGAAAGAATGAAGTTGTTGCCCAAAACATCATACAGCCACAGCAGGGCGTTGGTGATTGGGTTGATGATTAATAAATCCCACATAAGGTGATAAAGTCCTATTTAATGCTGTGGGCCAATATGAACCGTCCACAGCCAATTCTAATTATCTTAAGCAGACCTATCAGGTCTTTCACGTACGTACTTGTATCAGCACGACATCTCAACACACATTACGATTCTGGCGGTTGATAGCTCCATTCCTGGTTACCCGTTTTTAAGTCATAGGCATACAAGATACCTGCCTCACTTTGCATGGCCACCACAATCACATCACCAATGATGACTGGATCAGAGAATAGCGGCGCAGGTGTTGTAGTTTGCCACAGCTCGTCGCCATTGTCGGTATTCAACGCCACCAACAAACCCTCTTCGCTTTCGCTATTTCCCAAAGAAGCAACGTAAACAACACCATCTTGAACAACCAGACTGGCCTGAATGGCTCCTTTAATTTCCAAAGGCGGGCTTTGTGTTACCCCAGCCACAACATTCATTGTATGAACGCCACTTTGCCAGAGAACCTCACCATCAGCGGCATTCACGGCAAAGACATTTCCGCTGCTGTCGCCAAAATAGAGCGTACCATCTGCCAGGGCAGGCGCACTCCAGATCCAATCTGTGGCCATTACGGACCAAGCTTCATTGCCTGTGTCCATGTCCAGAGCATGCACTTCGCGGTCATAACTGGCAGCATAAACCAAATTCTCGTCTGGGTTCACGACGGCCTGGGCAGACATAGCTCCGCTTAATTCCTCTGCCCACAACTCGCTGCCATCGGTGGCATCCAACGCGTACAAATGGCGATCTAGTGAGGCAACAAACAATGTGCCCTCATAGTAAGTTGGCTGGGCCCAAATGGAAAAATCGGCAGCAAAGCGCCATAGTTCATCGCCGGATTCAGCATCCAATGCTAGTAGTAAGTTGTCGGCGGTTGCCACATAGGCAATCCCATCAACTTGCAGGGGCGCAGCGACAATGCGGTCTTTGGCCAAATCGTTCCTGGCCCATAAGGTTTGCACTGTATTGTCACTCACGTCAAGGCCATAAATAGAAACAACCGTTTGTGGGGAAAACATTCCTTGTGACGCCCCAAAATCACCAACAACAGCACGGCCGTTTTCCACCGAAGGGGGCGCATAAAAGAAAAGTGACGCATTTTCTGGCCGGTAATTCCACAACAAATCTTGTGATTCAGCCTCAATGCCAAATATCCCAGGGCCATAGGCAACATATAAATTTTCGCCATCTGTAGCCATGCCAGGCCAATTGGCAGCGTTTGCCGCACCAGCACACGACGTTAGAACAAACGTCGCCAAGAGTAGTAACAGTATCATGAGCCGCGAATACGGCCGTTTTGCAATGAACAAAGAGTGCCTCCGCAATAATAGTAGAGTTGATGAACCGCCTCTAGACGATTCACTTATTTTCATGGAACCGGATCATATCCGCCTGGATTTAGCGGATGGCAGCGACTAATCCGCTTGAGCGCCAGCCAACCACCTTTTCGAAAACCATATTTTTCAATAGCTTCGTATCCGTAATGGGAACATGTCGGGTGGAAGCGACAACTGGGCGGCGTAATACGGGAGATTGTGCGCTGATAAAGCCGTATCAGGAACAAAGCGATTGTTTTCATGATTACATCTTACAACATCTGAAGAAAATTGATGGGGAAATTGTTCAAATTTTCATCAGCTTCAAACTTCTGCTATCCTGGAAACCGTACCGTACTTTTTGGATAATTATTTCTCTGTACGTATGGTCACAGATAACAGTTTCGCCTGGGCCAATAAGTGCAAAACGGCCGTTTCCACCTCAGCAAAAGAAGCCTGAGACAGTTGCGGCCGTGCTATCCATACACAATCCCAACCCGGTTGAATGTCGCCTAAATGTAGACGAACCGCTTCACGCATTAATCGCTTGACCCGGTTTCGCACCACAGCCTTGCCCACACGTTTGCTGGCCACAAAGGCAAATCGGCTTGCCTCCATATTTCCCTGTTTGCTCAGCAAAATACAGAGCGGATGACGCCAGCTCCGCCCACGCTGCTGTACTAAAGTGACATCAGCAGAATGTTTCAGGCGGTGCAGTGGTGGCAGCATACATTAGACAACCGAGGGTTTATTACCCTCCGCCGAAACGTTTCTTGACGCGATACGCCGTAGCAGATGAACCATTCCAGTTAATACGCTTTACATGCTCATTCATGCTAACCGTAAGCTGCCCACGGCCCTTGGCACGACGGTTCTTCAAAACTTTACGGCCACCTTTAGTCTTCATGCGCTGACGAAAACCATGAACACGTTTCCGACGACGGATTTTTGGTTGATAAGTACGCTTTGGCATAGTAGGTCTCCTAAAAAAACCAGGGCTCAAAGCCCTGAACTTGATATCTAATCAGTTTTAACGGCCGTTTCTACCCAACTTTTCTCATTTAGAGGGCAAAAACCGTTGCGTTGACATCTGTCAAACGACGGAAAATTATACCTAAGCCGCATAGGACGGTCAAATAAATTGGCAAGCAATGTCAACAATATTAAGCAATACGTTTAATATTGGCTCCCAACGCTTGCAGCTTTTGCTCAATCTGCTCATATCCGCGATCAATTTGCTGGATATTATGAATGGTGCTGGTGCCACGGGCGCATAAAGCTGCCAAAATCATCGCCATGCCCGCGCGAATATCTGGACTGGGGACACCGTGCGGACTGGCGTTCAGCTGATTGCCCCCCAAAATCATCACCCGGTGTGGATCACACATCACAATGCGGGCCCCCATAAAAGTGAGATTATCTACAAAAAAGAAGCGGCTTTCATACATCCAGTCATGCAGTAAAACAGAGCCTTCTGACTGAGTGGCAATAACCACAGCAATGCTCATCAGATCGGGGGGGAAGCCAGGCCAGGGCATTGGTTTGATTTCTGGGACACGTCCACCAAGCGCAGGTTTAATTTGCAGCGATTGGTCAGCAGGCACCACAATATCGTTACCATCATCGAGCCAATGGACGCCTAATTTTTCATACACAATGCGAATCATGCCCAGGTTTTTCGGCTGGGCATCCACAATGCGAATCTCACTACCAGTAACGGCCGCTGCGCCGATAAAACTGCCGACTTCCATGAAGTCAGAGCCAATGCAGAATTCACCGCCATGCAGCCGGTTCACCCCTTGGATGGTAAGCTGGTTACTGCCAATCCCTTCAATTTGGGCACCAAGGCTGTTGAGAAACACACATAGATCACGTACATGCGGTTCGCAAGCGGCATTGTCGATGATGGTTTCCCCTTTGGCCAACACGGCGGCCATCACGGTATTTTCGGTGGCGGTGACGCTGGCTTCTGGCAGCAGCAGGTAACCTGCCCCTTTTAGCCCGTCGGCGTTCATGTGGAATTGGCCACGCTCTTTCATTTCCACGGCCGTTCCCAATGCCTCTAACGCGCGAATGTGGGTGTCTAACGGCCGTCCACCAATCACATCGCCACCCGGCAGCGGCAGCGTTACTTGCCCCATGCGGGCCAGCATCGGCCCAGAAAAGACAAACGATGCCCGAATTTTACTGGCCAACGTGCTGTCCAGCTTCGTTTTATTCACGTTGGCGGCGTGAATGCGCCAGCTGCCGTCCCCAAGGTCCGTCACTTCTGCACCTAAATCGGCCAGCAAATCCAGCGTGAAGTTAACATCTTGAATACGAGGAATATTGTGCAGCACAATCGGTTCATCGCTTAACAGACAAGCAGGCAGCAGCTTGAGTGCGGCATTCTTGTTGCCACTCACTTTCACCGTGCCGCTTAAAACGTGTCCACCTTCAATAATAAATCGTTCCATGATTGTTTCCTTTTTGCGCCCTGCCCCTCTTACACGGTGGGGTAGGTAAATTCTAACGGGCAGTTTATAGGAGTACAAATAAGGATGGCGAATGCTCACCCGCAACTTAATCATGCCAGACTTGTCCCAGCGTGGGGCAATCGGTAAACTCTGACTATGCCAATGATCCAGTTACCCCATGCCCATCTTTTTTACGCCTACCATCAACCTACGGATGCTCACCAAGCGCTCCTGCTTATTCATGGCGCAGGTGGATCGCATCTGTCCTGGCCTGCTGAACTGCGCCGTTTGCCGCACACGGCCGTTTATGCGCTGGATTTAGCTGGACACGGCCGTTCCCAGCCACCCAGCCACAGCACCATCGCAGCCTATGCGCAAGATGTGCTTGATTTTATCACTGTGCTGAAGCTGAAAAATGTAGTGGTGCTGGGTCACTCCATGGGTGGGGCCATTGCCCAAATGGTGGGGTTAGCCCAGTCACCCGATGTGGCGGGGCTAATTTTGGCGGGAACTGGGGCCAAACTGCGGGTCTCTCCAGCCATTCTGGAAACAGTTCAAACAAATTATGAGGCAGCAGTGGATATGCTCAACCAGTTTTACTGGAGCGGCAGCCAGGACTCGGCCACGGAGGCAGCCAACCGCAGCACTATGTTGGCCTGTCCGCCAAAGGTAATGCTAAACGATTTTCTGGCCTGCGATCAGTTTGATTTGCGCGAGCGGCTGGCTGAAATCACGCTGCCCACGCTGGTTATTAGCGCCAGCGCCGACCAGATGACGCCACCAAAATTCGGCCAATTTCTGGCCAACCAGCTACCTCAAGCTGAGTTTGCCCTCATCGGGCAAGCCGGGCATATGATGCTGTTGGAGTCTCCCAAGCAGGTAGCCCAATTGGTGGCAGATTTCATGAGGAAACTAAATGTGGCATAAAAAAACGGCCGCTTCTTCGTGAGAAGCGGCCGTCTCGTGTCAAATTACTGAGCGGAGCTTAACTCAAAACAACATGCTGCTTAGACAAAACACCGGCCATTGTTTGGAGCAGCTCATCTGCTGTAAACGGCTTGGGTAGTGAACCATCGGCCAAACTACGCAGGCCGCTAACCAATTCATTGTTGCTGGCCCCGCTAGAAATTGCAATGATCGGAATTGATTTGGTATCGTCTGCCTGGCGCAGCTGCCGTGCGGCGGAGAGCCCATCCAGTACGGGCATTTCGGCATCCATCAGGACAACATCTGGATGTTCAGTATGGGCCAGTGCCAGTCCATCTGCGCCATTTTCTGCCTGCAATACGCGGGCAGTGGGGTAAGCCATGGTTAGGAAATCGGTGAGTACCATACGTACGGCCGTATTATCATCTACTACTAAAACCGCTTTCATCTTTTTCACTCCTTCTATAACTAAAGACACCAATCAAATCATATAAATGGTTGGCTAACTTATCTTGCTTTAGTATGTCAGATGAAACGGCCGTTTGCTGTGAAGCATCCCGCAGCCGATTCGATCAAGTTACTACAGGCAAACTGTTGGGTAATCACACAATCTTAAGTAACCTAATTTACAGGCAATTTCTGGCAAGTGCTCTAACCGGCTCACATTTTTAGCAATTCACGCAGTCGCGGCACAATAGCCTGTACCGCCTGCCCCCGATGGCTTATTTGGTGTTTTTGGGCCGCAGGCAGTTGGGCCATTGTCTTGCTGAATTGGGGCAAATAAAAAACAGGGTCGTAGCCAAAGCCATGGTCACCCACTGGTTCCAGAGCAATACGCCCTTCGCACACTCCTTCAGACTCCCCCAGAATGGTGCCGTCCGGCGCGGCCAGCACGATGACACAGCGAAAACGGGCGGTGCGCCGTGGCTCAGGCACGTTTTTGATGTCGTTGAGTAATTTTTGGTAGCGTTGAACGGCCGTTAACCTTTCACCCCCATACCGTGCTGTGTAGACACCAGGCGCGCCAGCCAACGCATCTACTTCCAGACCCGAATCATCCGCCAATGTCAGCAGTCCCGTTTCGGCCGCATAAGCTCGCGCCTTCAGCACACTATTTTCCCGAAATGTGCTACCCGTTTCCGCAACATCTTGCACAACACCTACATCGTTTAGGCTAAGCCATTCAATGGCCAAATCCTGCAAAATCTCAGCAAACTCTGTAACTTTGCCTTGATTATGCGTCGCCACCAATAGTTTTGTCATGGTCATACTCCTGTTATCTGTTAAAAAATAGATGAGCCTTTTTCTTGTTTTGGCCAGGCTATGTTATACTCCACCTCTAAATTTATCTGAAGGGAGGGACCTCATGTCAAGTAAACGCCCTTCTCGACTGCGCTTCAATTTTGGTTTCTTTTTGGAAGCAACATTGGGCACCAGTCGGACTATTGAACTGAATTACCCCACTATTCAGGTGGAGGACTTAACATTAAGCCCACTGGCCGGTACATTTACCGCCACGCGCACCTCCGAAGGTGTTTATCTGAGCGGCACGCTTAGCAGCACCTTAATTAGCGAGTGTGTGCGCTGTTTGGAAACAGCGACTATCCCCATTGCCCTGAAGCTGGATGATTTATTTTACTATCCGCCGCATACAGCACCGGAAGGTGAATACGCTATCGGGGATGATGGGTTTATCGATTTGGCCCCACTGGTACGTGAGCTAACTGTGCTGGAAACACCCATCCAGCCTATTTGCCGTCCAGACTGCCAGGGATTGTGCCTGGAGTGTGGGCAAAATCTAAATAAGGCTGATTGTGGCTGCGAACCAGACTCGATTGATCCACGTATGAGTGCCTTGCAAAAGCTGTTGGATTCATCTAATAACTAAAAGCTCTTTCGGGTTATAGAGAATTGATAAGCTTGTGAAGTGTGACTAGACGTACGCATCACATAATTACGCTACGCCTTATAAAATCCGAAAGACCTAAATGAATAACTATGTTTTTTGATCAAGCCAAAATTTATATTCGTAGTGGCAATGGTGGCGACGGTATGTTGAGCTTCCGCCGCGAGAAGCACGTGCCCTTTGGTGGCCCAGATGGCGGCGATGGCGGCGATGGCGGCGACATTGTTTTCACTGGCAGCCGTCACCTGAACAGCCTGATGCGCTTCAATCGCCAGGCCCACTTTAAGGCCGATCACGGCAAACACGGTGGCACACAAAGGCGCAATGGCAAGCGTGGCGGAACGCTGCGAATCGAAGTTCCGGCCGGCACCGTCATTCGCGACGCGGAGAGTGGAGCGATTCTGGCCGACATCACTTCTGAAGAGCAGGAGATCACGCTATTGAAAGGTGGCCGGGGTGGCCGAGGCAACACCCACTTTACCAGCAGCGTTAACCAGGCACCACGCATTGCGGAACGAGGCGAACCTGGCGAAGAGCTATGGGTCACGCTCGAACTTAAACTGATTGCTGATGTGGGTATCGTTGGTGTGCCCAATGCAGGCAAATCGACGCTGCTTTCGGTGATCAGCGGAGCCAGCCCCAAGGTGGCCAATTATCCATTCACCACACTGCAACCCAACCTGGGCGTGGTGGAGCTGGAGGATTTTGAGACCTTTGTAGTGGCCGATATTCCTGGCCTCATTGAAGGCGCGGCTAGTGGCGTGGGCCTGGGGCATGATTTTTTGCGCCATGTGGAACGCACGCGGGTGCTGATTCATTTGCTGGATGGGTCTGCCAAAGAACCGTTGGAAGATTGGGCGATGATCAACCAGGAACTGGCTTTGTATGACATTGCGCTAGAAAAACGGCCGCAGCTTGTCGTCCTGAACAAGATGGATTTGCCCGATGCCGTTGCCTGGGAGCCGTTGATTGAGGAAGAGATCAAAAAAACGGGCCATCCGTTCATGTCCATTTCGGCGGTGACACAGCAAAATGTTCGGGAGATGCTGTATCGTGTGCGTCGCATGCTGGACGAAGCCCCCGCAGCGAAAACGCGCCATGAGGATGAGATTGCCGTGATTCGCGCCGAAAACGACGAAGGCTTTTCGATTGCGCGGGAAGGCGATGGTTGGCGGGTGAGCGGTAAGCAAATTGAGCGGGTGGCGGCCATGACCTATTTTGAGTTTGATTCAACGCTGCTGCGCTTTCAGAAAATTTTGGAGTCGATGGGCATTTCGCAGGCTTTAACGGAAGCTGGGGTGGCCGTGGGTGATCTGGTCTACATTGGCGAAGAAGAGCTGGAGTGGGGTGAATAGGCCGCATAGAATTGGTTTGCTGGGGGGCACGTTTGATCCGCCGCATTGGGGGCATTTATGGCTGGCGGAGTTGGCGCGGGTTCAGTTGAACCTGGACCAGGTGCTGTTTTTACCGGTGGGTGAGCCGGTTCACAAAGTAGGCCAGCCAATTACGGCCGTTTCTCACCGCCTGCAAATGGTCTCACTGGCCATTCAAAACAATCCCAACTTTGTGCTGGATACAACTGACTGTGACCGTCCCTCCCCACACAGCACAGTAACTTTGCTGCCACTGCTGTGCCAGGCACATGCAAATGCCAAATTCTGGCTACTCATCGGTGGAGACTCATTACAAGATTTACCAACCTGGAATCAGCCAGAGCAGCTCATTGCGCAGTGTCGGCTGGCGGTGCTGCTGCGTCCTGGGGTAGAAATTGATTGGGCGTATTTGGAAACGGCCGTTCCTGGCAGCAAAACGGCCGTTGACACATTAATCGGACCTACCCTCTCCATCTCAGCTACCGCTATTCGTAATTGGGTGCGGCAGGGGCACGAACCAATTTATTTATTGCCAACGGCCGTTTCCGATTATATTCAGCGAAATCAACTGTATCGCGAAAAACCGACTAAACTTTAACTTTCATCCTCAGCAGAATCCTCTGGCGCGAAACGTTTCATTTGCGCCACCGGCACTTTGATCGCTTTGCGACAGTTAATGCATTCCACTGTATGATATTTCTGCCTCTTCTCCGTCGCCTCGGTTACCGCATCTACCAGATAATCCCGACTCAGGTTAAAAGATTGTCGACAATAGCTACAACGAACATTCATAGTCGTACTCTCCCATTATGATTGATGGCCTCATTGTAGCCTTTTTCAGCAACGGCTAGCAACTGTTTCTAAAACAACCCCCTTTTCAAGCGCGATTCGTCTACGATTAAAAGAGCATCCCCGTATAATCCGTTTTTCCTATCCGCTAGATGTTATAGTGAAAGCAAGGTATAGTCTTTATGATCCTGAGATTGGCTATTTTAGACTACACCTATTTGTGTAATGGGCAGAAAGTTCCTCCAAAAAGATTGATGGCAAATCCGACAATTACTTGAGTAAACTGCACCAAATGCAGGCATTTTTCGTCCAAAAACTTTGTGCCGTTTACTCAACAAGCTACAGAAACCATGCAAATGTTCCGCAACTTCTGGCGTACTCGACTCAATGTGGCCCGCAACCGCATTTTAATGTTTGTTATTATCATTGGCATTGTGCCGTTGACGCTGGTTGGCTCCTGGCTTATTGTTTTGGAAGGGCGTTCGTTAAAAGAGCAAACAAATCGTGAGCTAACCATCATCGCTCAAAACTTTGCCGAGCGCGTAGACTTCTTTGTAACTGACTTGCTCAAGCATGCTGAGGCTAGTGCCGCGCTGCCCGACATGAGCAATCAAACCCCAGAAAACCAAGAAAAGCTATTGCAGCTGCTGAACAGCCATTTTCCTGAGTATGGCCAGTTGGCACTGATTAACCTTGATGGCCAAATTGAGATCATGGCCAAACCGCAAGAAATGTTCTCTATTGAGCAGACCCCCTCTTTTCAGCAAGTGATCCGTACCCAAGAGCAAGCCTGGGCCATTGCGCCAGCACCCTTGAATGACATGCTTTTGTTGCACGTACACACACCTGTTTTTGATGAGACTGGCAGCCTGGTCTCGATTTTGGGCAGCCCCGTACCGTTGAATAATTTAACGGCCGTTCTCAACAATATCGACGGTGGCACAGCCTTTGTCCTTGATGAAACGGGACGGGTGCTGCTGCATCCAGACCAAGCCCAGGCCGCTGCCCGGACAGATTTCAGCCGATGGATTTTTACAGAAAACGGCCGTGCCCCACAGCAAGCTGGTGCCACAAGCTACAGTCGGGATGACAATCGTTATGTGGCCAGTTATGCACCAATTAACAGCCTGGGTTGGACGGTTGTTGTAGAACGCCCTGAAAGCGACGTGTTGATGCCGATTACCCAAGCAACCAATCGCCTTATCCTGGGACTGGTTGCCACGGTATTTGCTGGCTTGGCAATTACGATCCTTGTTTCTGGCCGCATGACGCGCCCTATGCGCAAACTGGTATTGGCTGCGCAAGCGTTTGGCGAAGGTAAGCCCGATCTCCCTTTGCCCCGATCCAAGTGGATTATCAACGAGATCGCCATTCTCATTAATACCTTTGGGCAAATGCGAACGGCCGTTTCTGAACGAGAAACACGTCTACAGCATAGTGAATCTCGCATCCGCGCCCTGATGGATGCCATGCCAGATACCTTGCTGCGTGTTGATGCTGGCCTAAATATTCTGGACGCAAAACTGCCTGCCAGCTCTCCCCTCACGCCACTAAATGAGAATCCCATTGGCATGAACTTGCTTGCCTATTTACGGCCGTTAGGAGATGAATCGTTTGTTGCCCAAATTGAGCAAGCCCTGCATACAGACGAATTGTATCTAGTAGAAGCCACGCTTACTCAGGCAAACCAAAATTTCGACATTGAAATTCGCATGGTGCCCAGCAACGATCATCAGGAGATGGTACTGATACTGCGCGACATCACGGAGCAGAAAGAAGCCGAAGCGTCGATTCATAAGCTGCTGTCCGCACTGGAAGCATCAAGTGAAGGCATGGCCATCCTCGATCAATCACAAACGTTTGTCTACGCTAACAACGCCTACGCCCAGATTAATGGATACCAAGGCCCACAAAAAATTATTGGGCAACCCTGCACCTTAATCTACAGCACAGAACAGCACCGCAAGTTGCTCGATAGCATCATCCCAACTGCCCTGGAACACAGCGTCTGGCGCGGAGAACTACTCGTTAACCGACCGGACAACGGCAGCTATTTGCAAGAGATGGCCCTCACGCCGTTGGTCAGCGGTGAATTTGTCTGCGTTATTCGCGACATTACGGAACGAAAAAAGTCAGAAGAAGCGATCCTGGAAGCACAAAAGCTTGATAACTTGGGTTTGTTGGCTGGTGGCGTGGCCCACGATTTTAACAATTTGCTGACTGGCATTTTAGGTCATGCTACCCTGGCACTAGAAAAAACCCAAGAAAACAGTCTGGTTAAAGAACAGTTGCACAAGGTGGTTTCTTCCGCCAGTAAAGCAGCTGATCTCACTCGCCAGCTTTTGGCTTATGCGGGGAAAGGCGTTTTTGAAGTGCAGTCCATTGATATAAACCAGCTCATTCGGGAAAATATCAGCCTGTTGGAAACCGCCTTGCCAAATAAAGCCGAAATCTTGCTAGATTTAGAGCCGGAGATCCTGGCCGTGGAGGCAGACAGTGGGCAAATTCAGCAAGTCTTGATGAATCTGGTTATTAATGCGGCTGAATCCTTTGGAAAATTTGGCGGGCAAATTCATATCCAAACGCAACACTGTCAACTGACCCGGCAATCTTTCCAGGACGAAAACCTAAATCTACTTGGCGGCACAATTTTGGAACCAGGCAGCTATGTGTGTTTATCTGTAGGGGATAATGGCTGTGGCATTGATCCAAAGCAGCTGGCTCATATTTTTGATCCGTTCTTTTCCACAAAAGATACGGGGACCGGACTGGGGCTTTCGGCAACCTTGGGCATTATTCGGGCGCATCACGGCGGTGTTCAGGTACGAAGCGATCTCGGAGAAGGCACACAATTCACCGTTTACTTCAAAACTTCAGACCGACCAGCCGCCCAGCATGTACAAAAACGGCCGCACAAAACAACATTGTCTGGCACAGCGCTCATTATTGATGATCAAGAAACGATTCTTGCCGTGGCTGAAGATATGTTGACAGCCCGAGGCATGAAGGTGATACTGGCAAGCAATGGGCCGCAAGCGATTGCGCTGTTCCAGGAACATCAGGATGAAATTGATGTGATATTACTTGACTTAAAAATGCCGGGCATGAGTGGGGATGAAGTTTTCGCCCGGTTAAAAGAGATTGATCCAACGGCACGCATTGTCATTGCCTCTGGCTATAGTGAACAGGAAACGTTGAACTATTTTGCCAGCAACCATGAAGTTGCCTTTATTCAAAAACCATACCGGCTCCAGGCATTGGTTGAGATCATCGCTTCTGCTTTGGGACAAACCCCATAATTTTATTCACGAGGGTGATATTGCCAGCTTGCCTCCCCGTAATCTAAACGGGCGTTTCCGCCCAACCCCATAAACCAGCGCACAAACCGGGGGGCCAGGGCAAAAAGAGTAAACAGCCCACCCAAATACCCCGGCACATTCACGACAGTCCGACGACGACGCAATCCGCGAATTACCGCTTTGGCCACATGAGGCGGGGTGATGTAAGGAACAATGTCCCCCAAACGCGGCATCTTGGTAGATGAAACCTGCTGGCGGAAAAAGTTGGTGCCTGCTACGGCCGCCGGACGCACCAGCATCACGTGAATAGGCGAATCAGCCAGCTCCATCTGCAAAATTTGGATGTATCCATCCACGGCCGCTTTCATGGCACAGTAGCCCCCCATTGTCGGCGTAATAAATAACCGCCCGGCTGATGACCCCATATTGACCAGATGGCCACGGCCCGCCTGCTGCATTAGGGGTAGAACCGCCTGAATGGCATGAATCATGCCTAGATAACCCACCTGCATCATTTTTTCTATATCATCTAGAGACAATTCTTGAGCCAGTTCCCAACGAACATAAACGGCGTTGTTGACTAAGATGTCGATACGGCCGTTTTCCCCATAAACCGCTTTCACCCACGCAGCAACTGCTTCCCTATCGGCCACATCACACACAGCAAAATGAAGCTGAGCTGCCCAAGGAGAAACGGCCGCTTCTGCCCCCGCTTTTGCCAGTTGCTCCTCAGAAATATCACAGATAAATACCTGTGCCCCATGATCGGCTAACGCCAAAGCAATCGCCCAGCCAATGCCTTGTGCCCCACCCGTCACCAGAGCAACCTGCCCCTCCAAAAATTTACTCATCGCTTACTTCTCTCCTGTGAATGTTGAAATTCACCGCTTAAATTGTTCATGAGTTACCCTCGGTTTTAAATCACCAAGGTCTGGCACATTTCAGTAAATAGTTTACATAAAGCTTTTAATGCGAGTTTCATTACCTGGCTATCGCAAAGAGCTGCCCGGTCTAAGAACGTCTGGCTGGGAGCTTGGGTTTGGGCGAAACGGCCGTACCATTTGCCTGAGCTGCGTACAGCTTGCTCACGCTCTTATGCTGCGCTGTCCACAAACCCACCAGCCCAATCTTGAGTTCATACAGCGTGTTGGCCCCGTCCGTCACCTCGCGCATGATTTCCCGTTCGACAAGCCTGTTTAAAGCGGCCGTAATTTCCGTGGGGGGCAGCTGAATGCCAAACGGTTCCAGAAAATCCATGATGTCTTCAGGATGAAAAGTGGAATCGTCGCTGCTCATGTGGGCAACGGCCGTTAACACCACTCGTTCCGCCTGCGTGGAGCGCTGCCATAAGTAAGCAAAATGGACCTCGCCTAAACTGAGCATTTCATCTAGCGTAGCGTTGACGTCTGAAATAGTGACGTAGCCCGTGCGTTCAGCGTTGGCCCGCTTCACCAGTGCGTAGCAAACGAGCTGCACAAAGTAGGGGTGGCCTGCCGTCACCCGCCAGATCTTATCCAACGCCAGATCGTCATAAATTAAATCAGGGGCAACAGGTTCCGTAATCAGCCGAATGGCCGCTTCTTCCGGCAGGTAGGTGATGCGTTCGTACAGGGCAATGTTGAACAGCACAGACCAGTAATCGGCGCTCATCTCTTCCAGGCGGCGTGTGCCCACAAAAATAAAGCTTAACCCCTCGCTGTGCTGCATCAAATGGCGCATAAAACTGAAGAACGTCGAGGGTAAGATGCCATCTTCTACCAGACTTTCAAAAGCTTCAAATTCGTCAAACACCAGCAGCAGCGTCGTGTCTGGCGGTAGCAGCGCTTTTACCTCGGGGATAAAG
Source organism: Promineifilaceae bacterium (SeqCode) (assembly GCA_050292445.1). Taxonomy (GTDB): domain Bacteria; phylum Chloroflexota; class Anaerolineae; order Promineifilales; family Promineifilaceae; genus Leptofilum. The sequence continues at coordinate 19,354 of JBNKLQ010000022.1, forward strand.
CGGCGCTGGAATTCGCCGGTGGGATCGGTTTGCCACACTTCCGGTGGCGGCACTTCAATCTCGATGTCGCGCAGCCCCAATGCGTCGGAGATGAGCCAGGCCATGTCGTGAAACAGAGCACCCATGCCGGGACTGACGCCCAGCGATTGGCAGTCGATATAAACGGGTAGCAAATCATCAGGCAGGTGCTGGCCTAAGCGCAGCAGGGTAGAGGTTTTGCCCGTGCGCCGCTGGCCAATCAAAATGAGCACATTGCGCTGCGACCAGCCGCCCGCGTTGTCGGCGATGAAGCTGAAGAGCTGTTCACGGCCGTAAAAGAGCCGGCTGTGGCTCCGCAGCGGTGTGCCGGGCAGGTAAGGATTGAAAACCGGTTTGAAATCACGCGTGGGCAGCAGCAAATTGACCATATCGCCAAAGGCAATTTGCCGATTTTGCTGGTTGCGGTCGTCGTAGGTGACGGTGAGACCCAGGCGGAAGCGATCAGTGACTTGCGGTTCGAGTGTAAAGCTGACCGTCCGGCTGCGCCCTGGCGGCAGCAGGGAGATGTACTGCGGACTGCTTTGCACCACGTAGCCAGGATCGTCATTCAGCACAGCGATAACATTTTCGGCGGGAGAACGGCCGTTATTCTGCAAAACTAATGTCACCTCTGCCTTCTCGCCGGAGACGATGCGCTTTGTTTTCAGCGTGACAATCACGTTCGCCTGCCCGCGCAGCTCTTCGCTGGCGGCGCTGACCAAACCGGCCCAGCGGCGCACAATCGCTTCGGCCAATGTCTTTTCAATGCGCACCGAAAACTCCGGCAAATTCAGCTGGAGTTCGCCGAGTAGATGGCTAGCTTCATTCAAATAAACCAGCCGATCCTCTGGTAAATCGACACGTTCACTGTCGCGCAAATTGGTCAGAATGGGCAGCAGAGCATCCAAAACGGGTGACCATCGATCTTGCTGCTCCAAATAGTCTAGCAGTTGCACCAATTGTGGCCGCAGCAAAGAAGTCTCGGTGATGGTGGGAGCTTCCAGCAGTACCTGGCCCATTTTGAAAATCATTTGCCACCGCTCCAACTGCTGCCAGGCAGGTTCTTGCTTTTTGGCATCGCCCAGCGCACCATTGATGATGGGCAAACCCACATGTGGTCGGTCGGCCAGCAGAAAAAGGCCATCAGCCAGACTGCTCACCAATGAATCACCTCGCTGGCGTGCCTGGCTGGCCAGATAAATAAGAAAATCTTGTGAGGCATGGGTGGCACTATATTTGCTCTCCAGCAAGGGAAGGGTGAGTTCTGGCTGGCTTTTCAGCTGGCGGTAAAAACGGCGCGCGCGAGCGGCAGGCAGCTGAGTCTGGCGCACAAACAAAAAAGCCCCAGCGGCCAACAGTAAGCCAATGACAGTCAACGTGCCGGTTGTGGGACGCAGCCAGCCGCTGTTGATGGCTGCCATTGGGCTGGTCTGTGGGGTTAGGTTGCCTTCATAGGCACCGTCATCGTAATGAAAGCGGTAGAGGATATGGTTGTTGGTGAGGCTGGGATTGGGCACGGTCCAAAAGCGGCGGTCGTCGCCGTTGGCTACAATTTCGGTACCCTGGCTTACCCAACGGCCGTTTTCCGGGTTATAAATTTCCAGCCGCACCTTTACCTCATCCCCTTCCACATCAGTGACAGAGACGCCAAAGCTATACTGTCCTTCTACCGTGGGGTTGGTTAGCAATGGTGGGCGGTTTTCTGTAGCGCGGAACAGTTGGACCAGCCCGTTTTCCGTCACGGCAACGAGATTGGCATTTTGCTGATCAGCACTGCGCATCCCGGCCATGTCGAAAATGCCGCTGGAAAGAGGGATTTCACCAATCGAATCTGACCGGTATGAATAAAGATTGATATGCCCTTCGCTGCCTTCACTGCTGCCCACTACAATTTCTGGAAGCGGGTCACCCGTCAGGTCTCCCCAATAAAGTGAGGTCACGTTATTCAGGCCAATGAGCCGCCACAGCACGTTTGGTGTGCTGTCTTCAATGCGCAGGCGAATCAGTTGCGCTTCATCTGTGGCTACCAAAAAAGATTCGGCCGTCGTTTCTTCAAACGCTTCTTCGATGATGTCATTGGCGGGAATACTGAGGATTGGATTCCCCTCCAGGGCAATGGGCCAGACTGGCATCTGAATGCCACGCCAGGTAAGCCCCGAGCCCTGCCCGTCGCTGAAGACAAGGAGCCGGGTAGCCAGTTCCTTACCTGGCTGGTTGAGACGAAAAGCGGTATTAATCGGAGCATCATAGGCGGCAATGGGGGATGGCAAAAATGGGGCGTGAATTTGGACAGCGTATAGTAGATTTTGGGACGCGGCAATGATCAGGGGCTGCTCCGTTTGCAGGTTTTCAATCAGCAAGAGTTCGGTGACAGGTCCGCCAACCTCACCTTCTACCACTAGGCTTCTATCCCATAGCGCGGTGTTGGTGGTGGTGAAGGCAAAAATCTGGCTGTCCTGGGTGCCTACGATGATTTCGGGATCGCCGCGATCGTTAATATTTTCAACCAGCAGGCTGGTGATGTTGGTATCAAATGCTCTTTCCCACAGCTGTTCACCGTCAATGCCGCGCACATCGATCCAGCCCTGGCGACGCTCCTGGTTATCTGGCCCGATGCTGGTGCTGTTGCGAATCACCACTATCTGCTGCTGTCCCTGTTCATCTTCCAGCAGGGCCAAATCAGTAATGTGGCCACCAGGGGTGACCAGCCAGTCCACACGATTTTGCTGATCGATGTAGTGCAAACGGCCGTCTTGTGCGCCCACCACCAATTCATCCTCACCGTCCTTATTAAAATCGACGACGAGTAGAGCGCCTGGCTTAGAATCGAGGGAACGGCCCCATTCCGGAGCGATCTTACTGGTGCCTACGCCCAGCCCCAGCAGTTCCAGGGTAGCAAAACGAGCCAGCAGCAGTTCGTAACGGCCGTCTCCGTTAATATCCAGCAGGCGCGAGAGCCCATTGGCGTCTACCACCTCATAGGTTGCCAATGAGCGATTGGTTGGCCCCAGCAGCAGCACATCGTTGGGACCATCGGTGCCCGTTTGTGGCCCCAGCAGCACGGCCAGGAGTGGGTCCGTTTCTTCATTGCTGATCTTGGCTGTCGAGAGGCCCACCACTGGCCGGTTGGCATCGGGCACCAGCCGGCGCGTCCACAAGCGGCTGCCATTGGTGCGATATGCTACCACCATGCCGACTTCGGTTCCGGCAAAAAGCAGCGGTTCGCCATTGAACTCGCCAGTTGTCAGCGTGGTAATCGGTTTATTGAGGGTGCGAGGCCACCATTCCCGCTGGCGATCATAATTGAGCAGGTTAATTTGCCCACCACCGGACCCAACCGCCAGAAACAGTTCGCCTTCGTCACCAAATGGCACCACGCTGAGCGCGGAAATAACGTCGGAGATGGGCTGGGCCTGTTCCCAAATATCTTGCTGATTGCCATCGATCAGGCGCAGCACACTAAAGCGCAGCGATGGGTTGAAGGAGCCTAAAGCCACTTCTTCGCGCCCGTCGCCATTGAGATCGGCCACCTGCATAATGGCCTGGGTGCTGAGCAAAGGAGAGCTGTTTTCATTATCAGACCAAATGATCTGGCCCTCCTGGTCAAACAGTTGCAATTGACCACTGCTGAACAGTACCAAAAGTTCTTCACGCCCGTCGCCGTCATGGTCAAATGGTTCAAGTTGACTTACCTGCACGTTGTAGCGGGCCAGCCATTCCTGGCCGCCAGCGGTGCTGCTAAAGGCTAGCAGCGCCTGGGGTGGGGTGATGGTGTTCAGGGGGATGGACCACAGTTCGCTGCCACCCATGCTAAGCACGGTCAGGTTGCGGTTGGCTACCAGGGCAATTTCCAGCTCGGGATCGTCGTCGAGGTTGAGGATGTCAATTGCCTGGATGACATCGCCAGCCGGGATGCTCCACTGCAAATTACCAATGGCGTTGAGGAGTTCGACACGGCCGTTTTCTGCCGCCACCAAAAATTCATCCACCCCATCCTGGTTGATGTCCTGGTTAATGACGTGGCTGATGCGGCTGGAGGCGGAATGCCGCCAATAAGCGGGGGGTTGCGATTGGGCGTGAAGAGTGGTGGGAGTGCCTTGCCAAAAGAGGAAGCTGATCAGAAGCAACAAGAGGAGACGTGGCCAACGGAAACGGCCGTTTTTCAAAAAGCCAGCCAGTTGTGAGTTGCCCCTTGTCATGTTGTAAATTCCGGTATTCGGTAATCGGCTGTCGGTTATCGGTTTTACCGATTACTGACCCTCAGGCGGGCGCAGGGCGTAGCCGACGCCTCGCTCGCTAATAATCCAGGTGTCAAATGGGGTAATGGCTCGGCGCAGCCGCTTGATGAGTGTTTTTAAGCGGTCGGGATCATCGACAAGAACATCCCCCCAAACGGCCGTTTCCAAATCATCGCCATGCACCACCTGGCCTGCGTTCTGGCACAGGCTCACCAAAATAGCAAACTGCGAAGTTGTCAGGCTCATCTCCTGGCCGTGGCCCCACACCTGGTGCCGCTGCTGATCGATAACAAACGGTCCGGCCTGAATCAGCCCAGAAACCTGTTGGCGGCGCACGTATCGGCGCAAAATTTCGCTGGTGTAACGGTACCCGTTGTCATCGGCTTCTAATAGACATTGCTGTTCCAAGAGGCGCAAACTGTCAATTGGCCCGTCGGCAATAGCCAGCGTATACTGTTCTTCGGCCGTCAGATTTTGCCACAGATAGCCCAGGTGGGAATCGGCTTCTACCTCAATGGGATTGTCCAACTGGGTAAACTCATCCTCGCTCTCCAGTTTAGCGTCCTGTGTCTTGGCCTGGAAGGCATGGTAGGCGGCCACATGCAAAAAGAAGGGATGTGGCCCGACCAGAAAGATGAGGTAGTCAGTCAGCTCATCGGAAAATGAGCACGCCACATTGTTCATCCGGTCCTGAACCATTTGTCGGCTGGCCTCAACGGAAAACAAGCCTAGCGGCAGGGTCACGAAGATGTTGAAGAAGGGTGAGCTAAGGATTTCTTCTTCGGCGGTGATGGCAAATAACGGCCGTTGGCTGGCCGTGAGGTAAGCAAGACCATATTTGGTGGTGAGTCCACGCAGGCGGGCAAAAAAGTAGGGGGTGAGCTGCTCATTTGCGGCCAGCAGTTCAAATTCGTCTAGAAGCACGACAACGGCCGTATCGTTTTTGTGAATCTGGTGCAGTGCCCGGTCCAGTGCCCGGTAGGTTCCGGGGGATTGGTCCGCTTTGATAACCATGCCCGCGTCTTGGGCCGCGTCTAGCAAGCCGTCCAGCAGCGCCTCGTAAATCTCTTCTGGGGGCGACCCGCCAAACTCCTGGCAGTCGATCAGTACAAAGAGTGCGTGTGGCGGGTCCAATTGCAATTGAGCGCGCACCTCTGGCCGGGAAAGATGAATCAGCAAGGAGCTTTTCCCAATGCGACGTGGACCAATCATTGAGACGCTTTGCCCGTTGCGCAGCAGCCCTAAAATCTGGCTAATTTCAGCCTCTCGGTTGTAAAAATCTTGCTGGCGGCGAATTGCGCCACGATGGTAAAAAGGGTTATCCATGCTTATATGCCCATTTGCTTTTCTGGTAATGGGTTAATTGTAACGAGGAATTGGGAAAAGGTAAAATTTGGTGACAAATTGGGGCAGGGGTGGTGAAAAGTTCAAGCAAGCAAAAAGTGAAAGACCTGACAAATTTTTTATGGCTTATGCCGTTTTCACCGGAGAAAACTTGTCAGGTCTGTGTTAGTCTTCTAGAAATCTACTCACTGGATGAGTCCTCTGCAATGGCAACTACTATTTCGCCCAATAAATATTGACGGATAAGCGACTCGATGCGAAACAGTTAAACTGAAGCAAACGTTCGCATATTTTATCCGTCAAATGAAGTTTGCTTCAGTACTAGCTCGATTTCCACTGTTGCTGGGTCTTGGGCGACCAGATAGCCTGCAATTTCCGGTGGGTTAAAGCCATAATCTACCATATAAATTTGGGTTACACCTGTACCTGTGATGGTATCACCATCCAGCCTGGCAGTAATGGTAAATGTTTCTGAATTGGTAATCTCCCGAATGGTCATATCGCCTGTCAGAGAGAAGGTTACCTCTTCGCCTGCAACGTAGTTTTCGGGAAAACTCTCCGCATCCGTAACCGTAAATTCAGCAAAAGGATATGTGCGGGATTCCAGAAACTGCTCTCGAATTCGTTCATCCCGACGATGTTCGTCGCTGCGCAAGGTAAGGATATGGACCGACACTTCTCCGGCAGCCAGTGTGAGTTGCCCCGTTTCTGTTTCTTGCAGTTGGAACTGGCCGGTAATGGCATTGGTGGAACCAACGGCCGTAAATAAACCCAACTCTTTGCCCAGTGCGGTAACTGCACCCGACAGAAACTCTTCTTCAACCCGGTAGCGGACTGTGGACTGTGTGTCATCGATTACAAAAGTGCGGAGCGGGTCTGGGGTGGCTGTAGGCGAAGGCTCCTCGATAATCTCTGTCACAATTTCAGTAGCGGTTGGTGGCACGGTGCTGGTTGGTGGAACGGCCGTTGCCGGGATAGGCGTGGCAGTGGGTGCGATGGTGGCTGTCTGGCAGGCACCTAACAAAAACAGGCCCACCAGAACAAGTGGCACAATGAACAGGCGTATAATTTTCATGAGACATGCTCCTTTTTTATGTATGCAGGGAGCAGCAACCGCAGATTCTCTGCGATTTGTTCCCAGATGCGGTTTTTGACGTTATTCGGATTGAATTTGCCAGACTCGGATACGGCCGTCGCGATAAGCAGCAATCACTTTCAGCTGATCATCCTGAAATAGCAATTCGGTTTGGAAATTGGCCAGGGCCTCAATTTCGGTACTAAAAAGCAAGGTTGGCGAACTGTCGGTTGTTTGCCACAGGTTCACCTGACCACCCGATGAAACAGAGGCCAGGTATGTGCCATTGGCAGAGAAGGCCATTGTTTGCACGGCCGTTTCCCCATCCAATGTTGTCATGAGCGTCATGTCAGGCAAGACGTAAAGCTGCACCATTCCATCGGCCGTGCCCACGGCGACTGTTTGCCCATCAGGGCTAAAAGCGACAGTAGAAATTGCCTCAGCAGAAGCTGAAAAAGCGACTGCCTCACGGCCATCTGTAACCTGCCACATCTGCACCATCCCGGCTATTGTGCCTGTTACCAGTAAACGGCCGTCTGGCGAGAAGGCCATTGCCGAAACTGCCTGTTGGGGATCAAGTGTGGTTTGCAAAGTATGACCAGGCAATTGCCAAAGATAGACTTGGCCATCGCCGCGCCCGGTCCCGGCGGCCAGCAAGGTGCTGTCTGGGGAAAAAGCCAATGTGGTCACCGAATAGTTTGGTTCATCCAGCCGCCGCTCTGTCGAATCGCCAGTTGTCGGCCAGAGCATGACATAGCCTTCATAATCAGTAGAACCGGCTGCCAGCCAACGGCCGTTTGGCGAGAAGGCCAGGCTGGCAGCGGTGCCATACGGCATTGCCCAATTTCCGCTTTGCTCACCGTTGGCCAGCTGCCACAGCTGTACGTACCGGGCGGTATTGCCCGTGGCGATGGTTTGCCCATCTGCGGCCACGGCCAGGCTGGCAATGGTGGAACGGCCGAATTGGACGGTTGGTTGGGGCACGGTCCGCCAAACGGGTTGTGGGGCTACCGTGGGTTGGCTGGTAGGCATGGCGGTGGCCGTGGGTGTCATGGTGGATTTTACTGCTGGCGCAGAAGCTGTCGGTAGAAACGGCCGTTGTTGCAAAGACAACCACATCACCCCCACCAGGCTGGCCAGGAAGATCAAAACCAACGCCTGGCCGACCAACCTGGGTGCTTGCTGCCAACCGTCTATAAACCGGAAAATTGGGTGACGTTCGGCTTTGGCAGCCAGTTTGGCCTGAAACTCGGCTCGTAGCTTGGGTGATGGGGTGAGTCGCTCCAGCGCCGCTAAATCGCGATCTATCTGCTGGTAAGCCGTAAAACGAGCCTTGCATTCCGGGCAGACTTGCACATGCGCCTGGAGCTTTGCCTGCTCGGTGAGCGTCAGGTTGTTATAGATTGCCAGCTGTTCGCGTAGGCGCTGATGATCACGACTCACTGTTTATTCTCACTTTCATAGAGTTGCCGAAACTTTTCTCTAGCCCGATATAGGCGATTTTTGACTGCGCCTTCGCTGATCTGCAAAATGTGGGCGATTTCGCGCACGCTAAATCCTTCATGACTATAAAGGAGCAGAGGAATTCGATAATTTTCTGGTAGTTGGGCCAGGGCTTGGGTTACGGCCGTTTGGGTTCCCATCGTTTCATCCGGGCCAGGATTGCGTAACCCCAAACTATCCCCTTTGCGCCAGGGCAGCCAAACAAAGCGCCGCCGCCGCTTAAGCGCATTCAAAGCCATATTTCCGGCAATGCGGTAAATCCAGGCCCGGCGATTTTGCACCTCAGCCAGTCGATCACGATGAGAAAATAACTGCAAAAAAACATCCTGGGTTAAATCGTGTGCCCACTCTGCATCGCCCAGCAGCCGCACCAGGTAAGCGTAAATTTCCCGGTGATGCTGCTCGAACAGAGCGGCCACCAGGGCTGCCGTTTCTGGGGATGGATCAGTGACAAGAACGATTTCCTGATTCACGCGGTTGGCTTTATGGGGCGAGTCTGTTTTTTGTTTCAATGTGATTCACATGAAGTATGACAATTGGCACGGCCGTTTGGTCACAGCGCCTCCTGCCCAAAAACAAAAAGGATGTCGCGTTTGTCACCTATTGTATCCCTGGTTGTATCCCTGTTGGGAGACCAAAAAGACGGCCGTTTCCAGTTTAATAGCCTCAGTTGAACAACACAAACTTTTGGAGGCATGAGATGAACAAAACAACAAAGACGCAAGAAATGGCAAAACAAGGGTGGCTGATGCGGTTGGCAACGGCCGTTGGCGAAAAACTGTTTACTTGGCTGTGCCAGGGCGAAATGGGCATGTCCCCCTATGAATCGCAGATGTTTATGCTGCACAGCGGCATTGGTTGGGAAGAAGCCGCTACTTACCATTACATTGCCCATGCCAAACACTACCGGGAGAATATCTAATCATGATGCCTAAAATTGGGACATTTGATGGCGAGCAGGCCATTGCTCAAATGGACGAGGCGTTGCTCGAAAATATGGTAAGTAGGTTGCTGGCCAGGCCGGTGAAGGTAACAGATTGGCAGGTTACTTTGTTGGGGGGATTGGATAGTTCGCCGATGGCTGGTGGGGTGTATAAGGTAGCGGGAACGGCCGTTACCCCCACAAACCAAACCCACGTCTGGTGCCTCGTTGTCAAAATCTTGCGTTCCCCAGAAGGGTTTTTCATGCCCGATGGCACATCGGTGACCAAAGAGATGGCCGAAGACCGAAACAATTTTGGTTATTGGCAGCGGGAAGCCTTGGCCGCGCAATCCGACTTATTTGATAACTTGCCCGTCGGGCTGCGCGTGCCCCGTTTTTTGGGCATCACCCACATCAACGAGGGCGAATGCTGGTTGTGGCAAGAATGTCTCCCTGAGGATGATGAATGGACCTGGGAGGATTACCGAGAAGCGGCCGTTCGGTTGGGTCAATGGCAAGCTGAGGCTTTGGCAAAGCGGCTTGACCATCCCTGGCTGAGCCGAGACTGGTTAGCTGGCTGGGTGCATGGCCCCCTCACAGGCATCTTTGGCCTGGTCGAAGGCATGAACGGTTACGACCATCCCCTGCTAACCACCTACTTTGCCCCGGAGGAACTGGCCGCCCTGCGCCAACTGTGGGCAGACCGGCAAAACTATTTGGACAGGTTGGCACAGTTGCCAAAAACGCTGTGTCATCTGGATGCCCATCGCGGCAACCTCAGCTGGCAGGACGACGAGTTGGCGCTGGTCGATTGGGCCTTTGTCGGCGCTGGCGCATTGGGTGAGGAACTGGCTGCTTTTGTGGGCGCGACGCTGCTGCTGGATTATGTGCCGCTTGCCGAAGCGGAGCAGCTAGAGCAAGTGGCTTTTGCTGGTTACCTGGCTGGATTACGAGCGGCGGGTTGGTCTGGGGACGAAGCTATCATCTGGGAAGCATACTGCTGTGTGATGCCCCTTCGTTTTGCACCGCCATCTTTAGCCAGTATGCTGCGTACCGTCATGCAACCAGAGTTTGCCGCCGATTGGGAACGCACGACGGGTAAGCCTTTGGCAGACATTCTGGCCCATCGTGCTGGATTGGTGCGCTTTTATTTGTCGCGGCTAGGTGAGTTATGAGCGTGCATCATTGCGTTGCCAGGCTTTCGTCTACTAGCCAACTTACATCGTATTTAGGCAGTGGGGGATGAGCTCTCTTATCTTGAATGCCTCTTTCTTCTTCCGACAGAACAGCAAAGTACCCCTGAATGGCCAGCGCCTCACAGCCCATTTCCCAATTGGCGCACCAAATTCCCAGAGCAACGGGGGCATAGTAACGTGACGCCGTCGCAGCATAGAAATCAAAGCTTTTCAATTCCCCGCTTTCCGCCACATTAGCAACACAGCGCGTCGTTTGCCCGTTATAGGAAGACGGTGCCCATTGGCAGATCTCATAGTTGCGTCCAAAGCAGTTGAAGGGAGCGGCTTCCACGTCCAAGGGTTGTTCAAAATCCGCATCCGCAAAAAAGAGTTCCGCAAGTGGCAAACGGCGCTTGAATTGGGCATTAAATATCCGTAAAAAGATGGGTATGTAATAGTTCGATTTATAACCGACGGCGCAGACACAGATGATGTGGTCCTTTTCGGAGTCGAAGCGGTCGCCTAAATTTTGCTTAATGCTGACGTGATCTGCGCCAGGACCAATCCAGCAGGTGCCTAATCCCATACGGGTGGCGTGCATGACGATTTTCTGCAAACTTCTGCCGACGTCGATCACGGCGAGGCGGTCGTATTCCTTAGGTGCTATGGCCACAAGGAACTCGGTTGCATTGACGGTGGGCCACACCGTTAGCGGCGCAGAAATATACTCAAACCGCACAGGGGATTTGCCGATTTGGGATTCTTCCGTGTGCATACGCACCGATGCCATTAGCTCGTTGTAGTCGGCATCAGTTAGCTTGCGGGTTTGGAAGGAACGGCAGGAACGCCTTACCCGCATCAGGTCGAAGAGATTAAGATCATCGTTTCGTTTGGGGAGGCGTTCGGGAAAACGCAGGCGAAACTTGCTGGTCACCACATCGAAAATAGCGACTATGAAAATCAGCATTCCCAGGATGAAGAAGGGAGTTGCCAGGAAGTTTGCCTTAAATAGAAGCGCTATGCCGCCGATTAAGGAAAAAAGAAGCACGAATATCAGGGGAAGAAGATACTGTAACCAACCAGTGAACTGCACTCGCATTTTTGCCCGGACAATACTTGCAGCAATTTTTCTCAGAAATAGAACAGGAATGCGATTGAGTATCGCTTGTTCGTTAGCACCAAGCCCTTGCATAAAATCATTACCATTTATTTTGTGAGCCATTTTTTACGCTACCTATCTTTTTGCATGTCCAATGCCTGTATGGCCTGTTCTAAACTTTAAGCGGGGATGAGGAGGAAACGGCCGTATGCCACAAAGCCAGCCAGCAGAAGCAGAACAATATTTTCGACAACCGCCAGCCTATTTCCATGCCTTACATTTACTGTCAGCGCACCAATCATTGTTAAGACCAGTCCAACAGCCGCTAAAGGGGTTAACCACGGTAGAATCCCCGTCAATTGTGGCAGGATTAAGCCAATACCGGCCAACAGTTCCAAGATGCCAATCAGTTTAACCGTGCCGGCCGAAACATCGTCAACCCAGTTCATGTGTTCGCCGCCCCTTTCCTTGAGCGCATCTTTCGATTTACTTGCTTTCATCAAACCAGCCATCAGAAACAGTACGGCGAGCAGCCCTTGTAAAATCCATAGTGCAATGTTCATTTTTTACCTCTTTTATGATCAATAGAGTTGTTCCTGATTAACAAAAACGCCTGATTGTCATGCCTGCGAAGGCCGGCATCCATCTTTTTCAAAGGAGTGGATTCCCGCCTGCGCGGGAATGACAGTTTGATATTTAAAAGAACAACTCTAATTTATCTCATCAAGTCGCACTTCTTTTGCGAGTGAGTGGTCGCAATTATTGTAACATCAAGTTTATTGCGAGTCAACACTCGCTTATGATACAATCTGGCGGCAAGGAGATTGTTATGCCCAAAATAATTGATGAAGATGAGGTTTTTAAGGCGGTGCTTGAATTATTGGTCGTGCGAGGGTATGACGGTGCGACTACAAGTGCCTTGGCGGCGGTGGCGAACATGCACGAGGCGACGCTTTTTCGCAAATATGGGAGCAAAGTTGGCTTAATTGAACGCGCCATCGAACATCAGCTTTCCACAACGCCGTTGCATGACGTAACCTACACCAGCGATCTGCGCACCGACCTGTTGGCGATTTTGCAAGCGTACGTGGCAACAGTTGAGCAATATGGCGAAATTATGCCGATGCTGTTGTTGGAGATTCCGCGCCATCCAGAACTGAAGGGGACACTGCAAGCCCCATTGGCCAATATTCAGGGCATTATGCACATTTTAGAGCGGTATCAAGAGGAAGGGCGTTTGAAAGATGAGGCACCTCTGACCAGCGTCAACGTTTTACTGGCACCAATTATGGTGAATGAAATGTACCGGCGCGTTCAGATTGATATACCGGCCGCATCCATAGACCTGGAGGAATATGTGGAGGCGTTTTTGCAGGGGAGAAAGCAAGGGTAAAGAATAATGCTGCCAGGAGCTACGCCAGCCAGATGGCCAGGAGTTCATCCAGCATTTTTTGTTGGGCTTGAGCAACAGCATCAGCGTAGGTGGTGGGGGAGAGGTTCGCTTGAATGGCTGATTTTGCGGCCTCTACTTTTTCTTGCAACGGCCGTATCGCCACATACCCCCGCTCGTTTTTCTCAAAAAAGGTGAAAAAAGCGAGAGCCGTTTGCCAATCAACTTGCGCCTGAGCCACCAACCCTGCATGGAGCAAGCTGTCCAGCGTGTCGCCAAATTCCAGAAAATCAGAAGAAAGATCCACTTTGCGGGCTTCTTGGTGTAATTTATGGTAGCGGGTGAAACAATCTTGGATGAGGGAAACGGCCGTATCGTTTCCCGGCAGTTTGTGGGTATTGCCTTTGTCTATGAGGTACGTCTTGATGATGGAACCCTCATCCACAGTTGGCAGCCGCATGAGAACAGTTTGGCAGAGGGAACGGCCGTCAACGTCCAGTTTGCCGCCCCGCACGAACTCCCCTGCTTTTACCAAAATCATATCGTTCCCGACAAAAGTCGCTGAACGCAGTTCTTTTTCCAGGTATAATTGTTTCAATAAATCACGTCATGAAAGTTGGTAGGACTGGCAGTCCTGCTGCTTTTAACTTCTAATTTACTGAACTCAGGACTGCCAGTCCTGTCCCTCAAGAGGAGAGATCGCTACATGATCATCAAACCAAAAGTTGTAGAGGCGATGAACGCCCAAATCCAGAGCGAATTTGCGGCTTCGGCGCAATATGTGGCCATTGCCGTTTACTTTGACGAAGCGACCCTGCCTGATCTGGCCGCTTTTTTCTACCGCCAGGCGGAAGAAGAACGAATGCACGCCATGAAGTTTGTCCATTTCATGTTGGAGGCGGGAGCCAAGCCAATCATTCCTAGCCTGCCAGAGTTGCGCAACAATTTCAGCAGTGCCAGCGATGCGGTGCAGTTTGCCCTGGATCAGGAGATCAAGGTTACCAACCAGATCAACAATCTGGTGTCCATTGCCGAAGCCGAAAACGATTATGCTAGCATTCAGTTCCTGCAATGGTTTGTCACTGAGCAGGTGGAAGAGGTTGATTCGATGACCACACTGCTAAACACCATTAACCATTCCGGCGGCGCGCTGCTGCTGGTAGAAGATTTTGTGCGGCGCACGATGGCCGTCGGTGGCGGCGAAGCAGCCACCGCTGGATAGTAGAATTCACCGCAGAGGGCGCGGAGAACGCTGAGGACAATAAAAACTCTGTGCGCTCTGCGTCCTCTGCGGTTAAAAAAGATGACGCCAGTAACCCAACCAGCCCCCGATTTTTACTGCACCGATTGGTCGTTGGCCATTGATGAGCCGATGCTGGGCACGGCCGTTTCCAGCACGGTGTGGCTTTTTCTGGAATACAACCAGCCGTGGGCGGCCAAAGCGACCAGCGATAATAATTTGCCGCAGCCGGTGCAGGCCTGGCTGGCGGAGCAAGGGGCCTTGGTAAACGGCCGTCTCCAATTCATCAAGCAGCCGCGCGGGGAGCGAGCCGGTTGGGCCTTCTTCGTGGCCTGCTTTGCCGAAACTGGCTCCCGCGTTTACCACTTCGACCTGGCCAACTATGATGCACTTTTTGCGCTGGATTTGCCTGCAATCGTGGCGGGAGAGTCTCGCTATGAAGCCCATCTCACAACCGAACGGCAGCTTCTGGTATGCACAAACGGCAAGCGCGACGTCTGCTGCGCTTTGCACGGGGTCGCGTTGCTGCGAGTGCTGGCTACCGTGAGTGCCGTTTCCTTGTGGGAGACAACGCATTTGGGTGGCCATCGTTTTGCGCCAACGCTGCTCACGTTGCCAGATGGGGTAAATTACGGCCGTATCACCTCCCAAAACGTACCCCAATTGCTCACCCATCTGCAAAACCGCACCCTCTGGCTAGAAAAGCTGCGGGGGCGCGTTTGCTACGAACCAGTTGTGCAGGTGGCTGAGCAATTTTTGCGGCAAGAAACGGCCGAACTTCATCTGGGAGCCTACCAACATCGTGTTACCCATACCCTGGCAGAAGGTGTCTGGCAAGTGCAATTTGAATCTGTTTCTGGACAATCCCACACAGTGACGGTTGAAGCCGCACCGCCGCTAATCACTTATCCCAGTTCAGGTCAGCTTAAGATTAAAACGGCTCCCCAATTCCGCCGCCCGCACACCCCCTAAAGTCCGCTTGACCCCTGGCGAACAGTCGCAGACAATAGAGTAATTCTTTAACCCAGCCTCATTGAGACCTTGAGCCATGAAGACCATCCCCTTTTGGCAAGATGACTATCCTCGACCAGACACATTGCCTGTTTCTCCTTTACCGGAGCAGGTAGATGTGGCCGTTGTGGGTGGCGGCACCACGGGACTGGTGGCAGCTTATTTTTTGGCTAAGAGCGGGGTGGCAACGGCCGTTCTGGAACAAGATCGCATCGGGGCCGGAGCCAGTTCGCGCCATCCAGGCATTGTCACCACCGGTTTTCGCCAAAGTTTGGCCAAGTTGTTTGATTTACACGGTGAGGCGATGGCGCGACAGTTGTGGCAGGCTTCACTGGACGCGGTCGATCTGGTGGGCGAAATTGTGGCCGATGAGGGCATCGATTGCGATTTTATCCGGCGCGGCCACCTGACGCTGGCGGCCAAATCGTCTCATTTTGCTTCGATGAAAAAGCTGGTGGCCTGGTATGAGCAGGAGCTGGATTTTGCGCTGGAACTGCTCTCTGCGGCAGAGGTGGCTACGGCCGTTGGCTCCCCGGCGTATTTTGGTGGCATGGTTAACGAGTGGGGGGCCAGCCTGCATCCGACCAAATATTTGTACGGTCTGGCTGGGGCAGTGGCCCGGCAGGGTGGCTTGTTGTGTGAGAAAACGGCCGTCACCCGTCTGGAAAAACATGCGCAAGGGTTTATCGTCCACACTAGCCAGGGCACGGTGAAGGCGCGTGAGGTTTTGCTGGCCACCAATGGCTACAGCAGCAAGCTGGTGCGCCCTGTGCAGCGGTTGGTTTTCCCCATGAACAGTGTGGCCGTCGTCACCGAACCCCTCACAGCAGCACAGCAAACGTATTTGAACCCAGACGGCCGTACGGCCCAGGATTCTCGTTGGCTGCATCATTATTTTCGGTTGACGCCAGACGGCCGTTTCCTATTTGGCAGCCATCGTCACTGGCGGTTGGGGCTGGATTTGCTGGATTGTGCGGAGGCGCTGCGCCGGCAAATGATCCAGCGCTTCCCCATCCTGGCCGATGTGCCGCTTTCTCACGCGTGGAGCGGCAACCTGGGCCAAACGTTTGACATGGTGCCCCACATCGGGCGGGTGAACGGGGTCCATTTTGCCCTGGGTTACAGCGGGCAGGGCGTGGCCCTTTCTGCCTACTTGGGCCGCGAAGCTGGCTTGCTGCTTTCCGGGCAAAAAAGAAGCAGTCCCTTTGCTGCCATTCAGCCCGTGACCCACTTCTACTACCGGCAATACGGCCGTTTTGCTCCGCTGCTGGGTTATTATTATCGTTTTCTCGATTGGATAAGTTAACAAACTGGAGATAGGAACATGATTGCTTTGGGAGGACTGGTAGGAGGGTTTCTTTATCCTTTGTGCGTTATTTGATGTCGAGTGGTTTATGAAGATGACAAGAGGCGCGCACTATGGTTATCCATTAGGGCAAACGTTTACTCGAATACTTGTTGGTGCAGTTGGCTTATTTTGGATGGGGTTAGCCATTGCTGAAATCTTTAGTTATTAATGGTGTGCATTCACGAGCGTTTGATTTTCTGTCTCTGACTGTCATTTTATTGGGAAACGGCCGTAGCTGACTACCTCACGCAAAAAATTAAGGGGCCAAATATTGCAAAGCAAGAAGAAATCGAGACTCTATAATTTGATACTATTTGCCATGATAGTATTGTTTGTTGGGCTATTTTTTGTAATTCTTTACCTCTTTATTGATTACATGAGCGCTCCCATCGAACAACACAGCCGTTTTGAGAAGCAAAATGAACACACAGTTGATAATACATCGCAATTCCAGTTGCTTTGGCAAAATTCAGATCACTTAATTGACGGACTTGCTATTGCAGATGGTCATATTTTTGCTGTCATCAATGAATATTACGATCTTCCCTCACCTCCAAACCCACATATGGTATTAACACAAATTGATTTGGAAACTGGAGAGCATACCTGGAAACAAGAAGACAAATATTTTGGAAATATTCTCCACAATAACGCCTACATTTTTGTGCAAAGGAATAATACAGAGGTTGTTGCTTACAACTTGCAAGATTTAAAAGTAGCCTGGGAACGTGATTTTTCTCCTTTTAAGAACGTAAGTAATATTTTGCTTTCTGAAAACTATTTGATTGTTCACTTGTCTCAAGATAACACGGTTGTTTTAGAAAATAGTTCTGGCGGTTTGTTCTTGGATGAAAGTTTATCTCTTTATAGTAAGTTGTTGTATTTCAATCAAGATACAAGCTACTTTTCTGTCAGTGATTTCAGCCTTCTAGCTTATG
>JBNKLQ010000023.1:0-35897 GCA_050292445.1 Promineifilaceae bacterium (SeqCode)
CCGATCTGTTACCCAGGGCCAGATCTTGCCGCTTTACGCTATGAAATGTTGCGAGATATTGTCCCGAACTTAAAAAGCATTGTTATTCCCTACCAGGCTGGATACCCTATCGTGCAGCCTCAACTGGATGCTATTTATCCGGTGGCTGAAGCCGATGGTGTAACCATTGTTGAAGTGCCGGCAAATAATGCTGAAGAACTCGCTGCTTACTTGAACGGTCTTTCCGATTCTGATGCCGCAAATATTAGCGCCTTTTTGTCATTGGCTGAGCCATTGGCCACACTCCCTGACGTGTTTGCCGTGCTCGCTGATTTTGCTGAGGGACGTCAAATTCCTATAGCCGGTTTCTACACTGAAACAGATAATTACGCCTCCATTTTTGGTGTGACTGTGGCACCGGCCGTATCCGGCGAACTGGCTGCACCGCTGGCCGATAAAATCTTCCAGGACATTGATGCCGGAACGATTCCGGTGGTGTCGGCAGATCCCTATATTGAAGTTAACTACACTATGATTCAGCAGTTAGGTTTTGATGCGCCTGACTCATTACTGGCTGTAGCGGATCAGGTTTATCGTTAGATATAAGTATGGGTGTTAGCCAAAACTAACACCCATTTTTGCCTCAGTGCATCGCAGCAAATTGACGAGATTCTTTTGAGATTAATTTGTAGTTTGCCCAGCGTGAGAAAATTATGAAGATGCGAATACCAAAATCCCGTTCGGAAATGAGTTTGACAACGTCCTTGGCCATAACATTCTTTGCTATGAGTGCTATCGTTCTGGTGATTTCTGGTGGTTTTCAGATTGCCTACAACTACCAAACCCAGCGAGATGTTGTGTTTAGCCAGCAGCAGCTCATTGCTCAAGAAGCGGCATCGGCCGTGAGTAGCTTTATTGAGGATAAGTTTAATGTGTTGGAAACGGCCGTTAAACTGGAAAACATTGTCGATGTGCCAACCGAAGAACAGGAGCGGATTTTGGGCAATGCGCTGGGATTTCAGCCTGCCTTCCGACAGCTGGCTTTGTTTAATGCTGACGGGCAACTGTTAACCGAAAGTTCTCGACTCGTGCAGGCCCGTTCTGAAGCATTTGTGAGCCAGGTGAGAGAGCAGGTCTTAGTCGGTATTGAACAGACGGACCGTTACATTAGCCCGGTCATCATTGACAATGAAAGCAGTGAACCCCTGATCGTCGTTGCCGTGCCCATTTTTGATGTGCTGGGTGATTTCCAGGGCACACTGGCGGCTGAACTTAATCTAAAATATATGTGGGACTTAGTTGATCAGCTTGACGTGGGCGAGACAGGTTACGCTTACGTTGTGGATAGACAAGGTGATTTGCTGGCATATTCTGACACGGCCCGCGTGCTGAAACGGGAAAACGTTAGCCAACTGCAAGAAGTAACTCAGTTTCTAACGGGAGAGGTAGAAGCAGAGCATGGTGCTGATCAGGCACCAGGTATTGAGGGGGACACCACCATCCAGGCTTTTGTGGCGCTTGGTTCCCCGGACTGGGGGGTGGTCACAGAAGTTCCCTTGGCAGAAGCGTTTGCTCCGGTGATTCAAAGTGCGATTGGCGCTGGCATTGTTACGTTACTGGTGGCACTTCTGTCCGGTGCCGCAGGTGTTGTTGTAGCCCGTCGTGTAGCCACACCGGTGCTGGCTCTAACAGAAACGGCCGTGCAAATTGCTGAAGGCGATTTCAACCGGGAGGCAGCTGTTGAGGGCAACCTGGAGATTAATCAGCTGGCAACCGCCTTCAACAATATGACAGCTCAGCTAAAAAGCTTCATCGATTTGTTGGAGCAGCGCGTAGCCGACCGTACCCGTGCTTTGGAAATCAGCGGTAATGTTAGTCGGCAGCTCTCTAATATTTTGGATCGGGGCGAATTGGTAAAGGCGGTAGTGGAGCAGGTAAAAGAATCCTTCGATTATTATCATGCCCACATTTACTTGTTTGACGATACAGCCCAAAACCTCCTTATGGTGGGTGGAACGGGCAAGGCTGGACGACAAATGCTGATCAATAAGCACCAGATTGCTGCCGGTAAAGGGTTGGTGGGGCGTGCTGGCCAGAGCGGTCAGCCTGTATTGGTGCCCGACACACTCCAGGCAGAAGATTGGCTACCAAATCCCTTGCTACCTGACACCAAAGCAGAAATTGCCGTGCCCATTATGAGTGGTGATAAGGTCTGGGGGGTGTTGGATGTGCAGCATAACGTAACCGATGGCTTAAGCCAGGCTGATGTTGACTTGTTGGAGTCGATTGCCAACCAGGTGGCTGTGGGACTACGTAATGCCAACCTGTATGAAGAGGCTCAACAGCAGGCCCAACGCGAAGCCTTGATGAATGACATCAACCAGAAGATCCTAAATACAAAAGATATTAACGAGGCCATGCAGGTGGCCGTGCGTGAAATTGGCCATGCCTTAAATGCTTCACAGACCATTGTACGCTTTACTCAAGATGGTTCAGGTAAACGGTTTGGCGATACAAAACCGCTGCATTCAGAAAATGGCCACGATTGAAAGCACATTAGAAATGATGACTATCGAGTTGGGCAAAGCGTTACAGGCCCGTTATAGAAAGCTGAATTAACTCTTGTAAAAGAATCAATACAAGAATGTTGTGTAATCGGCAAAAAGATTTTGCAGAAAAACTAAAGGCGGTTGAGCCGATTACTTGAGTAAAAGCGGGCGAATCAAGCTTTCTCAATTTTTAAAGAGTTTCCCGCTTTTACATGAAAAGGATTTGCAGGCCATGAAATTATCTCGTTTGTTCTCCTGGTTTAATCGGAGAAGTTATGCACAGAAATTTACCATCATCGGCTTGTTGTTTGTTGTCTCCTTGGCTGGGTTTTACCCTATGGGGCGCGACCAACTTGAACGGCGCGAAAATTACGGCGTCAAAGAATTGGAAGGGACGCTTTATTTACGGCCGTTACAAGCCTTGTTGGCAGACTCAAACAAGTATCACCTTTTGGCTCTTCGAGCCGAAAATGGTTTTGATGTGGCCGAAGAATTGGCAGCTCAACAAGCAATCGTTAACGACGAGTTAGTGGAGTTGGCCGAACTTGATGAGGAATATGGAGAATCGCTGCAACTTAACGATGAATTTGAGACCATACAAGTTGCCTGGCAGGCGATGTTAGAAGCCCAAAATTCATTTGAGATCGATGCCAAACATTTCCAGGTGAACAGGGATATTCGCCAGACCATTGCCCGGGTAGGTGATACCTCCTTCTTGATTCTCGACCCGGATCTGGATACCTATTACCTGATGGATATCGCGCTGTTGAAGATGCCGAGTTTTCAGGATTTGTTAGGTGAAATAATATTTGTTGTAACTGAGGCCGAACTGCAAGGAAGCATATCGGAGAGTGATAGATTAGAAATAATTTCCTTAAGCAATGAAATTTCACCATACCTTGTGCAGCTGAGAAGTAGCAACAAAATTAGCTGGGAGAATGATGAAACGGGCCAGATGCGGCAGTTAACAGAATTGCCTCTCAATGATCTTGAAGCAAAGTTGAACATCTTTGTCAGGGGTCTAAATGAACAGATTATATCGCCGGATCGAATGCAGTTGACGTCGGAACACCTTGATGCTGCGGCAGCCACGCAGGTGGCGGCAACGGCCTATTATGATTCTGTTTCTCAGGCACTTGAATATGGAATCAACGGCCGTATCCAAGAATATACCAACAGAGTGGCATTCGCGATTGTTTTTGCCCTTCTCATTTCCAGTGTTGCTTTGGCTATTGGTTTCCTCCTTATGCGTGCCATCAGCCAGCCGTTGGGCGAGTTGGCAACTGCCGCAGGACGATTGGGCGCTGGTGAACGAGGTGTCAAGGTCCCGGTCACTGGTGAAGATGAAGTAGGCCGGGTGGGACATGCCTTCAATACAATGGTTTCCGAATTGGAAGCTGCTCAGGAAAAACAGGTAGAACAGTTAAATCAGCTAACGCAATTGACCAGAGCGTTAGAGACAAGCGCCAACGTTAGCCGTCGGCTTTCGACTATTTTGAACCCATCTCAATTAATGGAAGCCGTTGTGACGGAAATTCAGCGCGCTTTTAACTATTATCACGCCCATATTTACTTGTATGATGAAGCCAAAGAAAGCTTGGTTATTGCCGGTGCCACTGGCGAGGCAGGCAAAGCCATGCTGTCTTCTGGTCATCAGTTGGCTCTGGGGCAGGGGTTGGTCGGCAAAGCGGCGTTTGCCAATGCGCCCGTTTTGGTCCCTGATGTTTCAAAGGAGCCTGGCTGGCTGCCCAACCAGCTGCTGCCAGACACCAAAGCTGAAGCTGCGATTCCCATCACCGTGGGTGAGCAGGTGCTTGGCGTTTTGGATGTTCAGCACAATGTGATTGGTGGGTTAGATACCGAGAGCGTGACGATGCTGCAATCCGTCGCCAACCAGGTGGCTGTTGCTCTACAGAATGCTCGTTTATACGAACAAACACAGAAACGTGCTGACCATGAAGCTGTTGTGAACCAAATAAACCAGCAAATTCAGGGTGCCTCAGAGGTGGAGCGTGTTCTACAAATTGTCGCGCAAGAATTGGGACAGACCCTAAAGGCTAAAAGCACAACAGTCCAATTGTCTGTAAGGCAAAACAGTGTAGAAAACGGCCGTTACAGTGGAGAGAAAATCTGATGTTTAATAGGCTAAAATCATTCCTGGCCCCACCCGTTTTTGAGGACGATAAGAAAACCCGAACCGCGCGTCATCTGAACAATTTCCTTCTTGTCCTGATCACGTTGCTTACCCTTCAATGGTTGGTACGTCTCGGCACAGACCCAATCGTATCAGAGAACATGATCATTATTGCTGGTCTTGCTATTTTGTCGGTTGCCCTGCTTTTTATGCTACGCCGTGGCCATGTTCAGCTTTCCAGTTACCTATTAGTCATTACGAGTTGGTTTTCCATGTCGCTGCTGAGCTGGCTCAACGATGGGGTAAGTGATACGGCCTTTTTGGTTTATATTGTTATTATTTTGGCAGCTAGTTTGCTTTCTGGATGGCGCTTTGGTTTTTTGATTACTGGCCTATCCATTGCGGCGGGTTGGGGATTTGTTTATGGTGAATCAACCGGTTTAATTGTACCTTTTGCAACACCCGCTTCCAGCCGGATGATTGATATTACCGTCATTTTTGCCCTTAGCGGTTTTTTGCTTTATTTGCTGATGGATGGTTTGCAGCGTGCTTTACGGGAAGCCCGCGCGAGTAATCGTTCGCTTCAGGCATTAAGCGATGAGCTAGAAGCGCGTGTAGAGGAACGTACGCGGGACCTGGCTTTGGCGGTTGAAGTTGGCCGACGTATCTCACACTTGCACGATGTGGACAAATTGTTAGCTGATTCTGTACAGCTCATTCAAGATCGGTTTGAGCTTTACCATGTACAGATTTACCTGACAGATACCCCAAAACAGAACCTGAACTTACGCGCCAGCACCGGTGTAGCTGGACGGCAGCTGCTCAATCGTGGCCATCGGTTACCTATCCATTCAGGGTCTATTAACGGTACGGCCGCTTTTACCCAAAAGCCTGTGCTGGTACCAGATACAGAAACCAACCCCAACTTCCAAAAAAATATGTTGCTGCCTTATACCCGTTCTGAAATGGCAATACCATTAATTGCCGGCGACCAGCTCTTGGGTGTATTGGATCTGCAAAGCGATCAGTCGCACGCTCTGTCGGAAGACAATTTACCACTTTATGATTCTCTGGCTGGCCAGCTGGCAGTCGCTATTGACAATGCCAACCTTTTGCGCCAAACAGAGCAGACGCAGGAAAATGTAAAGTTAGCTATTCGTGAAGGTTGGTCAGAGTTTCTGGATGGTATTGAGCGAAAAGAGAGAATCGGCGTCCGCTATGATCTCAATGCGCTAGAAGAATATGATGGTCCCATGATAGCTGCCGCAGGCAGCCAGGTGCTGCAAGTTCCCATAGCTGTGGCGAATACGACAATTGGCACGATCCAGTTGGAAGCTGAAGATGGCCAAGAGTGGACGGAAGAAACACGCGCTTTGGTAACGGCCGTTGCCCAACAGGTGGGGCAGCAAGCCGAAAGCCTACGTTTGCTTACTGAGACAAATCGCTACCGTGCTGAAGCGGAGCAAGCCGCTCGCCGCCTGAGTGGGCAGGCCTGGAAAGACTATTTGCAGCAACAGCGTGATCCGGCAAGCGGTTTTCAGTATGCAGAAGACATCGTTGCAGCTTTAACGGAAGATGACTTGCCTGCCGACAATATGGAGGCCAGTATTCAAATCCCGTTAAAGGTACACAACGAAGCCATTGGCGAATTTGTTGTTGCTGGGACCGACCAGGACGAGGCTCAGGAGTTGCTTTCTGTTGTTGCTAACCAGCTTGGCCGCCATATCGAAAATATTCGTTTGACCGAGCAAACAGAGATGGCTCTGGGGCAAACTGAAAGTTTATACCAGATTGGGCACGAGCTGAACACGGCAGCCAATGTGGATGAAATTTTGCACGCCGCCCTTGGCCCCATTTTTCCCACGGGCATTGATGAGGCGACGCTGATGTTTATTGAACTGGATCAGCAAGGCAAGCCGCAAACGTTAGAACTGTTGGCTGGTTGGCGTATAGATGGCAACCTTTCGTTTCCTGTGGGCACTGTCTTTCCTATGGAGCGGTTCCCTTTTACCAGCCTGTTTATTAATGATCCAGATGATCCTCAGCTTATTGGTGATCCGGCTACAGATCCTAGAGTAGATGAATTTACCCGAGGGGTCATGGCCCATAGCGGGATTAAGGCTATTGCCGTCATTCCCCTAACGGTAGGTGGGCAGTGGGTGGGCATTATTACCTGTAGCTGGCCCCAACCTCGTACCTTTAGCAGGCAAGAAGAAGAGATCTTTAATGCACTCATCAATATGGCGGCTCCGGCTGTACAGAGCCAGCGTCTGTACTTCAAAACAAAGGTTCAAGCTGAGAAGGAACATCTCATCAACGAGATTAATGAACGCATTCAGAGTACGGTGACAGTAGAGAGTGCCCTGCAAACGGCCGTTACCGAACTGGGTCGGGCGCTCAAATTGAAAGAAGCAATGATAGAGCTGTCAACGGACAAGCAAGATCACCTCCGTAAAGAGACCGGAGTCATTCACCTTGAAAAGAATGGAAAACAAAGCTCACAGAAGGCAAACTAGCACGAGGCTTGTTATGAACGTAAATACCAACACAAAAATAAATTGGTTAACTGGTAGAAAGCAACGTTTCCTGTGGATTTTGCTTTGCCTGTTTCCATTGCTGTTAGGCAGTAGCGTGGCTGTTGCCCAGCAAGACACAAAACAACATGTCCTGATTCTGAATTCATATCATCAAGGATTTAGCTGGACTGACCGCATTGTGGCTAGCATTGATGAGGTGCTTGCCGAAGCAGACGTTGATGCCGAAATTCATGTCGAGTACATGGATACCAAGCGCCTGTTGAATGAAGAATACTTGACACAGCTCTATGAACTGTACCAAAGAAAGTATGCCGCTGTTCCTATCGACGTCATCATCGTGTCAGACAACAATG
Organism: Promineifilaceae bacterium (SeqCode); assembly: GCA_050292445.1. GTDB lineage: Bacteria > Chloroflexota > Anaerolineae > Promineifilales > Promineifilaceae > Leptofilum. Next base: position 7,553 of record JBNKLQ010000023.1, read on the forward strand.
GATTGGAGTTTTTGCGCACATATGGGGAAGACCTCTTCCCTGGGACACCTATTGTCTTTACCGGCATTAATAATTTTTCAGATGAGTTATTAATAGGTTTTGACCAGATAACAGGTGTGGTGGAGGAGCTAGATATTGCTGCCACCCTAGAATTGATGCTTGCGTTCCACCCGAATACCGAACAGGTTTACTTGCTTAATGACCAAACCCCCAGCGGCATTGCCACCCTTGAAAGTTTCGAACAAGTAAGGCCTCAGTTTGAAGACCAGGTTGAATTTGTGATACTTGATGATTTTGCCGTCAGTGATATGCAAAATGAACTGGCTGAACTGCCACCCAACAGCCTCATTTTGATGCTTTTGGTAAATCGAGACAATACAGGCCAGTTTTTCACCTATGAAGAAAGCTTAGCTGCCCTTTCCCAGTACACGGAAGTGCCAATTTATGGTGTGTGGGATTTCTATATCGGGTATGGCATTGTTGGCGGGAAGCTGACCGATGGCAATAGCCAGGGACGGGCGGCCGGTGAGATGTCTTTGCGCATTTTACAAGGAGAATCTGCGACCGACATTCCTATCCTGCGCGAAAGTCCAAACCGGTACATTTTCGATTATCAGCAGCTGCAAAAATACAATATCAATACAGGCCAACTGCCTGAAGACAGCTTACTTCTTAATGAGCCAGTTTCGTTTTACGACCAGTACAAGGTTTATATCTGGATGGTCGTGGCTGTGTTCTTCATTCTCGTGGCCGCCATTATTATCCTGTTGATGAATATCTCTCGGCGGCAGCAGGCAGAAATAGAGCTGCAACAATCCTATCTAAGGCGAGGCCGACAGGTGAAGTTATCTACCCAGGTAGCTCAGGATATTACGGGTATCTCCGAACTAGAAGAGCTATATCACAACATTGTGCACCAGATTAAAGAGCAGTTTGGCTATTATCATACCCAAATTTTGCAGTACGATTCCGAGATTAATGCCATACGTTTGATCGCAGGCTATGGGGAAATTGGGGAACGTATGTTGGCTGAAGGGCATCGGGTTTCTATGGGCGTTGGGTTGATTGGCCGCGCTGCCGCTTCAGGAGAGTCGGTGCTGCGTGGAACATTGGCCAACGACTTGGACTGGAAACCAAATCCGTTATTGCCTGATACACAGGGTGAAATAGCGGTGCCCATTAAACTTGGCTCAGAAATTTTGGGTGTGCTGGATGTACAAAGCGATCAGCCTGGTGCACTGAATACAGATGACCAGCTACTTCTTGAAGGTCTGTGTGGTCAAATTGCCATTGCCATTGAAAATGCCCGAACGACTTTAGAACGGCAAAAACTGCTGCTAGAAGTGGAAGCACAGGCCACACGATTGGTACAGCTTAATGAGTTGAGTGCGGCCCTGAATCAGGCAAATTCATTGGATGAAATGTATGTGGCCGTGGCAAAGTCGCTCCCGAACATTGTTGGGAGCGCTCGGATTTCGCTAGCAATGGTGGATCACAGTGGCGAAGCATATGAGACTCGGAACCTCAGCATTGAAGAAGGGTCTGTCTCGCTAGGCAACCATTTACCGCTTGCAGGAACGGCCGTTGGCGTATCAATTCAAGAGCAGCGCATTAAGCATTTCCCGCAAGATGGGGCAATGGCTTCCTTTGCAGATTTGCGTGAACTGGTGCCTGAAGGAATAAAGAGTGTCATGGCTGTTCCCTTAATTATTGGTGGGGAAGCCATAGGCGCGCTGAATATCGCCAGCTCGGTACCTGACTTTTTCGACACAGAGGAAATGTCGCTTTTACAACAAGCAACGACCCTGATAGCTTCCTCTTTGCAGGTCAGAAAATTCCTTGAGGAAGCAGAACAACAAGCCCAGGAATTACAAACGGTGGCCGAAGTATCTACAGCGATTGCCACCACTTTGGATCAACAAAAACTATTAAAAGATGTGGTTAATTTAGCAAAGGAACGTTTTGCCCTTTACCATGCCCATATCTATTTGCTAGACGACACGAACCAAAACCTCGTTTTGTCTGCGGGCGCAGGTGAAATTGGGGACCAGATGGTGGGCGAAGGGCGTTCAATCAGTATTGGTGCGGAACAATCTTTGGTCGCTCGTGCGGCCCAATCTCGCCAGGGTGTTATTGTAAATGATGTGCAGGCAGACCCAGGCTTTCTGGCACACCCCTTGCTGCCAAACACTTCTTCAGAAATGGCTGTGCCGATGGTTGTCGGCGATCAATTATTAGGCGTTTTGGACGTTCAGGCGAACGAAGTCAACCGGTTTACGAGCAAGGATATTCAGATTCAGACGACGCTCGCGGCACAGGTGGCTGTAGCGCTGCAAAATGCTCGATCCTTTACCCGGTCTGAGCAAGCATTGATGAGACTGCAAGAGTTAATGAGTTACCAGACCCGTGAGGGATGGGACGATTATCTGGCACGCCAGGCAGAGAAACTCAGTTTTAGTTATGCTTCGCAGCAGAAGACCTTAGAGAAAGAGCCCGCAGACGAGACGGCCGTTCCTGCTGAAGAAACCAATTTTGTCACTAAAGAACTGCAAATTCATGGGGAATCTGTTGGTCAGCTGCGGCTGGCACCTACTCAGACTTATGATGAGGATGTGTCAGAGGTTGTAACGGCCGTTATCGAGCGTCTTAGTGTTCACCTGGATAATCTTCGCCTGGCACAGCAAACGCAAAGTGCTCTAAATGAAACTCAGCGGCGTACGGAAGAATTGGCCGTTCTTAATGAAATGAGCCAATCCTTGACGGCGCAAACCACCGTCGATGGCGTATTCCAAACTGTATACGATTATTTGTCCCGCCTGATGGATACAACACACTTCTTCACAGTTACCTATGATGAGGAAAGTGATGAAGTGGCGGTTGTCTTAACGGCCTCGGGTAATGAGCTGCATTGGTACACTGAGCAGCGCCAGGCAGGGCATGGTGTGGTTGAATATCTTATTCGCCAGCAACAGCCCTTGCTGATTCCAGACAATGTTGGCGAACGTTTTGCTGCGCTCGGTATTAAAGAGGATGACAATTTGCCGGAATCGTGGCTTGGTGTCCCCATTACATTAGGCGATCGTGTGCTTGGTGTGCTTGGTTTGCAGAGTTACACCACGCCGCGTCTTTACAATGAGGAGCATTTGAGCCTGCTAACGGCCGTTGCCAACCAGGCAGCCATCGCTATTGAAAGTACACGACTGCTAGAAAATACCACGGCTCTGGCGGAAGAGGAACAAATTCTGCGCCAGATTACGACCCGCGTCAGTACGGCCGTTGATGCTGAATCCATTTTGCGCACAGCAGCGGAAGAAATTGGCCGAGCGCTGGGCCTGGAAGGTCACGTGAGCCTGGAAACCGTGGGTAGTAATGGCACAAATGGACACAAGTCGGTGGCTAATTCACTCGATTAAACAGACAAATTTGGCAGCAGTGCCGTCGGTGGATGACATGCTGAGATGCATCGGAGAGATATGATGAAAAACGCAGAATCACTGGCTGGAAAACCAAAGAACCATAGAGGAGCCTTCGCAGGGCTGTTACTCGGTTTTCTCCTTTTACTGGCTTTAAGTTTAAGCGCTTGTGGCAGCACCACGCCAGAAGAACCAGACATGGTGACAGTTGGTGTGATTAGCCTGGCGCCAGTTTTTGAGCCCATTTATGAAGGGTTTCAAGCTAAGATGACCGAATTGGGTTATGTTGAAGGGGAAAATATTACCTATCTTTACGATGGACCTGTTGGTGATATTGGCCAGCTTGATATAGTAGCCCAAGAAATGGTTGCCCAAAATGTCGATTTGCTTTTAGCTTTTAGCACTCCGGCAACGCAGGCATCTATGCGTGCTACAACAGAAATCCCCATTATGTTTGCTCCCATCAGCGATCCCATTGGTGCAGGGCTTGTTTCCAGTCTGGCAAACCCGGGCAAAAACGCGACTGGCGTCACGTTTGGCGTAGGCGAACCGCGTCGCCTCCAATGGTTGCTAGACATTGCCCCAGGCATCGAGCAAATTTATCTCCCCTACAACCCTAACGATGGCAGCGCGGTTGGGATTTTGCAAAAAATCCAAGAAGTAGCTACGCCGTTAAACGTTGAATTGTTGTTGCGAGAAGCACCTGATGAGGCTGGAATCGCAGCCGCAATTGAAAATATACCGGATGAAGCTGATGCCGTTTTCTTGTTACCGGATAGTTTTCTTGTGTCCCGTATAACTGAGTTTGCAGAAGCCGCCATAGCCCATAAGCTGCCAATATCGGCCCCCGGTGATACCACTGTCCCGGATGGCGGATTGATAACTTACAGTATGCGCTTTTATCCGGTTGGTGAGCAATTAGCCGTCATGGCGCAGAAAATTTTGCAGGGTGCATCTGCCAGCGAACTACCGGTTGAAACTGCTGAATTTTTTCTGGACATCAACTTGAAAACGGCCAATGCGATTGGCTTAGAGATTTCAGACGATATTTTGCGTCAGGCAAACACGATTATCCGTGAATGATCCAGACGATCAGTGAAATAAATGTTTAACCTGGAAGAACAGATAGATCATTACCTTATTTATACTAACTTAGTTGTATTTGCTAAGGAAGGCCGCTTATGCGTAAAAGTCTTCGCGCTCAATTAATAATAGCCATTATTCTCCTGGCAGTGGTTCCTCTCCTGCTTGTTGGTGTGGACACACTTCGTCGCACGTACAACGTGGAGCAGCAGCAAGCTGTTGCCCTACAGCAAGAAATTGTACGGCGTGTTACGACAGAGTTGGAAACGTACATTTTTTCCCGAGAGGAAGATCTCCGTCTGCTTGTAGATGTTCAGGGGCTACCCGATCTGGAAATTGAACAGCAAAAAGCGTTGTTGCGCAGCCTATCGTATGGTCAGGATGTTTATGCCGAGTTGGTTTTGATAGATAGCCAGGGGCAAACGATTGCTTTTGAATCACCGGTATCCCTGAGCGTTGAGGGGGAGGCTCAATCCTACGCAGGAACCTCCATTTTTACCATACCGCGCGACTCACGGGAGACGTATTACAGCTCTGTACAAATTGATGAGGAAACTGGCGAACCATTCATGACCATTGCCGTTCCGTTTTATGATTTACAAACCGGTAATTTTGGTGGCGTGTTAGCCGCTAATTTCCTTTTCCGCCCCATGTGGACGTTGATGGAAGAGATCAGTAGCGAAATCCACGGCCTGGTTTATGTTGTAGATAGTAACAATCATGTTGTGGCTCACCCCGACCGGTCCGTTGTGTTGCAAAGAACCACTGCAACGATACCCACGGCGGATGGCTTTGCTGCTGGGTTGGCTGGTGAGGATGCTGTGCTAGCCCATCAATTTATCTCCTTAAGTCCCACTTCATCAGCCGAAGCACAAGGTTTACATGTTGTGGCCGAGGTTCCAGAGGGCGAAGCGCTGGAACTGGCTAATAACACCCTTATTGTCACCATTGTAGCTCTGGTTGTGGCCATATTTGTGGCTGGTGGTATTGGCACTCAAGTTGCTTTACGCATCACCCGGCCCATTGGCGAATTGGCTACAACGGCACAGGCAATTAGTGCCGGTGATTTTTCACGACAGGTAACGGTTAACCGCAAAGATGAGATTGGTACCCTGGGTACTGCTTTTAACAGTATGACGACCCAGTTGCGTAATTCGATCACTGAGCTAGAGCAGCGAGTGGCAGCCCGCACCCGTGACCTGAATCTGGCCGCCGAAATTGGACGGCAAGTGTCTCAGGTGCGAGACTTGCATGAGTTGTTACCGCATGCCGTACAGCTGGTGCTGGAACAATTTGATCTATATCAGACCCAAATTTACCTGGTAAACGAGACCGGTGAACAGCTAGTGCTAGAAGCCAGCACGGGGCATGCTGGTACACAATTGTTGGAAGCTGGCCACAAGTTGCCTCTTGATGAAACCTCACTCAACGGAACGGCCGCAACGACCAAGCAAGCCGTAATTGTGGCCGACACCGCTGAAAATCCTTCATTCCATCCGAATCCTTTACTGCCGGATACGCGCTCTGAAATGGTGGTGCCGCTGCTGGTGGGCGAAAAGGTTGTGGGTGTACTTGACTTGCAGAGTGACAAACCAAATGTCCTAACAGAAGACAACCTTTCTGCATTTGAAACGTTGTCTGGGCAGCTGGCTGTTGCCATCCAAAACGCTGCATTGCTTGCTGAACGCCGGCAAGCTGAAGCTCAAATTCAGGAACGCGAGTCGCTGATGCGCACGATTATTGATGCCACGCCGGACTGGATTTTCATCAAGGATAAGGCACATCGTTACCAATTGGTCAACCGGGGATATGCCAATGCTTTGCATATAGCGTCTGAAGATTTTATTGGCAAGAATGATTTGGAGTTGGGTTTTCCGGAAGAACTGGTTAAGGGCGATCCAGAGAAAGGGATTCGCGGTTTTTGGGCTGATGACCGGCTGGTAATGGAAAGCGGTCAGATGCAAGTTTATCCCGATGATCCTGCCACGATTGATGGAGAGGTGCATACCTTCCATACAATTAAGACGCCATTGAAGGACGATGATGGACAGGCATGGGGGGTGCTGGCTTTTGCCCGCGATATTACCGAGAGCAAGCGCATTGAAGAGGTCGTGCGCCGTAGTGAAGCTGATCTGTCTCAGACGCTCAAGATAGCCAAACTGGCCTACTGGGAATTTGATGTTGAGAAGGACTTGTTCACCTTCAATGATCAGTTCTACTCGCTCTTCCACACCACTGCGGAAGCACATGGCGGCTATCGGCTACCCTCGGCGTATTATGCGGAGCACTTTGTCTATCCAGACGATTTGCCCATTGTTGGTGCCGAAATCGAGCGGGCGCTCAACTCTACTGACCGGCACTACAGCAAATCGGTAGAGCATCGTATTCTGTATGCTGATGGTGGCGTCGGTTACATCTCGGTTAACATTAACATAGACCGCGACGAGCAAGGCAATATCTTGCGCTACTATGGTGCGAACCAGGACATCACCGAGCGCAAACAGGTGGAAGAAACCATAGCCAAGCGGGCAGTTGAGTTGGAAACTGTTGCTAACGTTAGTGCTGTTGTTACCACTGCTTTGGAACCGGAAGAACTCATGCAGCAGGTGGTGGACCTCACCAAAGAACGGTTTAATCTCTATCATGCCCACATTTATCTACTCAATGAGAACAAAACAGACCTGGTTTTAACAAGTGGTGCTGGTGAAATTGGGGCCACAATGGTGGCAGAAGGTCGCCGCATTGCCCTGTCTCAGGAGCAGTCGTTGGTAGCTCGCGCCGCTCGTAAACAGGCCGGTGTTGTTATTAACAATGTGCAGGAGGAACCTGGTTTCTTGCCTAACCCATTGTTACCCGAAACGCGTGCTGAAATGGCTGTGCCGCTAGTGGCTGGTAATGAAGTGCTTGGGGTGTTGGACGTGCAGGCGGATGAGGTCGATCGCTTCACGTCAGAAGACATTAATATTTTTTCAACGCTTGCCTCTCAGATTGCGGTGGCGCTGCAAAATGCCCGTCGCCACAATGAAGCATTGCGGACTTTGGATGAACTGACCCGGCTGCAACGTATTATGGTACGTGAAGGTTGGGAGGATTATATGGCAACGCAGGAACGGCCGTCTTTCGGGTATGCTTTTAACCCCAAGGGGGCCAAACCCATTGAGGATACGAAAAAAGAAGCTGTTGTCGCCAAGGAAATAGAGAATGGCACGGAAGAACCAATTGTGGAAACGGCCGTTCCTATCGCTGTGCGCGGTGAGCTGATTGGTAAAATCGCTCTGCGTAATCCTGATGGTAGCCCTATCCCAGAACGTAAACAATCGCTTATCCAAACGGTGGCCCACCAGGTTTCTGAGGCGCTAGAACGGGCCCGGTTAACAGAGCAAACGCAGCGTGCTTTGCAGGAGACTAATGAACAAGCACGTCGCCTGGCCTTGCTCAATGAGCTAAGTGAAACAATCTCGCGTATGACGACGGTTGAAGAAATTGCCTCTGCCGTGATGAATAAAGCGTCCGAAATACTGGAAGCTAAACACCATAGCCTGTATTTAATTGCTGAAGAAAATGAAATGATGCTGCGGGTTGTGGGGGAGGCTGGTGAGGTCGCTGACAGGCGAAAAGGTGAACTGATGCCGCTGGCAGAATCGCCAATGGCCCAGGCACTCGAAGAACGACAGATCGTTACTGATTTGTCTACCAACGGCGAAGATGCCTTGCAGGTGTACCACGTTCCACTTTACACCGGTGAGGGTCCGTTGGGCACATTTAATATAGCCGTTGCCGCTAATGCAGCGTTGGACGAAGGAGAGCAGCTAATTCTGTTGCAGATTGGTTCTTTGCTTAGCACCACGCTAGAAAATCGCCGCCTCTTTACCCAAACGGACCAACGCGCCGCCGAACTATCACTTATCAATAGGGTCAGTGAAGTGGCCAGTTCCCAGTTGAACATGGCAGAATTGTTTAACTCGGTTGGTGCGCTGATACAAGAAACGTTTATGGCCTCAAGCGTTTATTTTGGACTGTACGACAAGCAAGAATCCATTATTTCCTTCCCCTACTTCTATACCGAAGAAGATGGGTTCTTTGATGTTGAGCCAGGGACGCTGGAAGATGGTGGGTTCGCTGCGAAGATCATTGAAACCCGCAAATCACTATGCCTATTATTGCATCAAGATGATTCTGACAGTGAGGTAACGGCAGAAGATGCCATAATTGAGGGCCACGGTCGTCTGCTGGATTCGTTTGTTGGGGTACCAATGATTGTTGGTCGTGAAGTGGTGGGTGTGATTGGATTAAGCAATTACAGTGAAATTCGTACATACACTGAACAAGACCAACGATTATTGGAAACATTAGCCGCGACGATTGGTGTAGCCGTGCAAAATTCACAACAATTTGAGGCGGCGCAGCGTCGTGCGGAACGTGAATCGTTAATCAATACCATTAATCAAAAGATTCAGTCGGCAACAACGGTTGAAGGTGCGCTGCAAACGGCCGTTTCCGAACTCAGTCAGGCCCTAAGAGTGAAAAAAGCGATCATTGAACTTTCTACCAGTGAGCAAAGTAATGGGCACACATGAAACTGTCACACAAAGCTGGCTGTTTGCTGTGAAGTTGATTGGTTACAGAGTGAAATAGTTTTGGAGTTCAAATGAACAAAGGGAAATTACAAAGAATTACTTCGTTCTATCAAAAAACCATTTCTGATGATGGCCGCCCTGGTCAACAGGTTGCGGCTTATCAAGAACGATTCTTTGATACCCTGGCTAACATGGATGCGTCGGGTGCCAAGCGCGTTATTGATGAAGCGCTTGAAGCAAGCATTCCCCCAGGCACCATTATGCTGGAAGTATTTTGTTCGGTCATGGAGAGGTTTGGCGAGATGCAGGCCAATCAGGAAATCACCCTTTCAGAAATCTATGCGATTGCCAGGATTGGGCAGGCGACAATTGAGCAGCTTATGGCATTGCTACCTGCGTCTACGCACACATCGGGCACGGTGGTCATCGGCACGATTGCTGGTGATTTTCATGGCATGGGCGCAAAGATCGTCGGCATATTTTTACGCATGGCCGGTTTCAAGGTGCACGATCTGGGCATCAACGTACCCAGCACGACTTTTGTGGATACGGCCGTTGCCCAAAACGCTTCCATCATATGCGCCTCAACCCTTCTCCTGCATACGATGGATCAAATTCGGGACATCCACGATATTTTGGCTGAACGCAAACTGACAAACAGCATCAAATTAGTTGTTGGTGGTGCCCCATTTAACTTCGATACCGAACTATATAAAACCGTCAAAGCAGATGCAACCGCCATTAATGCTAGTGACGCAATTGAAGCTGTCAGCCGACTCATGGAGGCGATATAGCATGAAAGAAATGAGTTCTCTAGAACGTGTGTTGGCCACAATGACGCACAAACAGCCAGATCGTGTTCCAGTTTTTCCAATTATGCTTTTGCAAGGGGCCGCCGAGTTAGGCATGGGACTTGAAGAATATTTTAGCCAGGGCGCAAACTATGCCCAAGGACAGTTGAAGCTGCTCGATAAGTTTGGTCACGATTGTGTTGTTGGTATTCCTCATGTTGTTCAGGATATTACAGCTTTTGGCGCAAAGGTGATGTATTGGAAGCAAGGCCCACCCAGCCCAGGCGGCATGGTCATTCATTCTTGGCAAGATGTAGACCAGTTGGCCGTCCCCGATCCCACTGCGGTTCCGGAACTGGTGGAAACACTCAAAGCCATTGAACTACTGGCTAAAGAAGTGAAGGGTGAGGTGCCCATTATTGGCGCAGCCATTGCTCCCTTTAGCCTGCCTAGCATGCTAATGGGAACCGAAAAGTGGATGGATTTGCTCCTGTTTGAAGAACCGGCTGTCCGTAAAGAGGTCATGGGGCGCATGTTAGAGATAACGCTCGAATTTTGTGTGGCCTGGTCAAACGCCCAACTAGCGGCCGGTGCCGATGTGATCGTGTTGGCCGATGGCATGGCTTCAGCAGCTGTGCTGACGCGACAACAATTTATTGACTTTGCCTTGCCAATAGTCAAGGCTGTAGTCCCCCGTATTGATGGGTTTGTTGTCCATGAGGGTGTGGGTCATCTCTATCCCATGCTTGATTTATTAGTGGACACGGGCATTTTGGGCGTTATTTTGAGCCATTTAGATGATGTGGCGGTATGCAGAAAAATTGTCGGTGATAAGTTGGCACTCATTGGCAACTTGAACAATATTGAGATGCTCCGCTGGTCGCCTGAGAAGATGACGCAAAAAAGCCGGGAGGCTATCAAAGACAATGCCTCGTGTACCGGGTTTGTTCTTTCCGCTCAGGGGCCAGAGATTCCCTTGGGCGTCAGTGATGAAGCAATTCGGGCCATGGTGCAAGCGCCCAGAGATTGGCAGTGTTAGGTAAACCGGGAAATAGTGAAGTGACCTTTTCTAACGGATTTTTTTCACGGATGAGCAAGTAATTATGTCTGAAAATAAACAAGATATTACCCAACTTCGTCAGCGACTCGCCCAAAGTACTATCATTGTAGATGCGACGCGTCGTTTCACATCTACGCTGGATTTTGATGAGATACGGTTGGCGCTTTTTGAAGCCGCTTCCCAAATAGTAGGCGCACAACAAATCGTGCTGCATTTGCTTAACGAGCAAGAGTTGCAGAGCTATGTTTGCTATCCGATGGAGGGCCTGCGTATAGAAACGGCCGTTCTGCCCCCGGAAGCGACTGCCTTCCGCATTTACAGAGAGGTAGAGCAGGTTATTTGGCATCATGATGATGCCGATCAGTCCGCTCCGCCCATTAGTGTAGAAGTCATTGATAAATTTGACTCTTACCTGGCTTTACCACTCAAAGGAGCCAACCATGTTGTTGGTGTCATTGAAGCATTAAATCTGCTGGAACCGCAAAATGCAGCCCAACAAGCCGATCTTCTGGCGGAGATTGCCGGATCGGCCGGTCTGGCCCTCTATAATGGGATGCTTTACCAAGATGCCCAGCAATCGCGGCAGTCGGCTCAAGAGTATTTGGATATGCAGAACGTTCTGCATGAAATAAATATTGAATTGTTCCGCATTGACGATTTGGATGAACTGTATCGCAGTGCTGTTGAACTGGCTCACACCCGGCTGGGTTTTGACCGAGTTGGTATGTTTTTGCTGAATGAATCAAAAGATTTGCTATTAGGCACTTATGGCGTTGATGCTGCGGGTAACGTCTGCGATGAAAGAGGGCCAGATTATGTCATTGATCAAAAAGAGACAATAGATGCCTTCGTTCTTAACCGAACCCGTTTGATAGTGAATGAAGATATCGATTTGTGGTATTTGGGAGAGGTTGTGGGACGTGGCTGGCATATTGGCGCTGCCATGTGGACTGAAGAGTCTCCAATTGGTGTGATATTTGCCGATAACCTGGTAACGGGACGACCGCTTAAACCTTACCAATCGGAACTGTTGTTTGCTTATGCCGGTATCGTTTCTAACTTAATCCAACGGAATCGTTTTGATACAATTATCACCAACAGGGCTGCCGAGATGCAAGCGGTGGCTGAAGTTAGTACGGCCGCTGCCACCATCCTGGATATCGATAAACTTTTACAAGAAATGGTTGATCTGACCAAAAATAGCTTTGATTTGTATCATGCCCACATCTACCTGCTAAACAAAAAAACCGAAACGCTTGTCCTAACCAGCGGTGCAGGCACGGTCGGCCAACAGATGGTGGCTGAAGGGCGGCAAATTCCGCTGCAACAGGAACAATCATTAGTAGCGCGGGCAGCACGCTCGCGCCAGGGCGTCGTCATTAATGACGTTCAGTCCGAGCCAGGCTTCCTGCCCCACCCGCTGCTGCCTAATACCCGCTCCGAAATGGCAGTGCCCCTTATCACCGGAGATCGGGTGCTGGGTGTACTCGATGTTCAGTCTGACCAGCTCAATTATTTCAGCAAAGAAGATATCAGCACCTTCACCACGCTGGCGGCGCAAACGGCCGTTGCGTTGCAAAATGCCCGCCTCTTCACTGAATCAGAAAAACGCGCCAGCGAACTGGCTTTCATCAGCCGAATCGTGACTGAGATCAACACAGTAGATGTGGAGACAGGTCTTCAATTCATGGCTGAAGAATTGGGTGAAATACTCCAGGTTCCTTTAATAAATGTTAGATTGATAGATGAAACCGGAACCATGTTGAAGGTGGTGGCGGCGTGCCATCCGGCAGAGTCTCCCTCACCCGTCGGAACAGTTTTCCCCATTGGCAAGGATCCGATTAACGAGGCACTGCAAAACAGACAAACAGTAATTATTGAAGATGTGGCTAACTCAGATGTTCCGCCTCATATCCAGAAAAGGATACTCGAATCAGGCATCTGCTCCGTGTATATGATTCCTATGGTTGTCGGGCGTGATCTAATTGGCTCGGTTGCTATAAACATCCCTGAAGGTGGCAGTGTATTAACCCCTGCTCAACTCAGATTGGTAGAGACCACGATACAGCAAGCAGCAACGGCCGTACAAAATGCTCGCCTCTTCACCGAATCAGAAGAACGTGCCGAAGAACTGGCCTTTGTCAATAAGGTTGTGGCTGAGGTGTCAGCTTCACTGGATATTGAACAAAGCTTACAAATCGTAGCTGATGAACTGGCCAAAGTGGTTGATCTTGAGGGAATTGGCATTGCTTTGCTAAACGATGATAAGACCAGCCTGACCGTCGTGGCTGAACATTATAGTTCGGAAGAAGCAGCCAGCATTTTAGGGTATACCTATCCTCTCGCTGGCAATCCCGTCACCCAAAAAGCGTTTAGCACGCGTAACACCGTCCTGGTTGAAGACGCCCAGAATCATCCATTGACTGAGCCAATCCACGCTGGTTTGCGTATGCGCGGCGTTCAAACGATGTATGTCATTCCTATGTTTGCCGGTAACGAAATTGTAGGGACAGTCGGTTTTGATTCTAAGGAAAAAGACCGGCTGATGTCCCCCCAGCAGATGCGCCTGGCGGAAACGATTGTGTACCAGGTGGCAACGGCCGTACAAAATGCCCGCCAGTATGACGAAATCCGGCGTTCGCAAGAATCTTTGCGTCAGAGTGAAGCCGAACTGTCTGAAGCGCTCAAGATTGCCAAACTGGCCTACTGGGAATACGATGTCGAGAAGGACTTGTTCACCTTCAATGACCAATTCTTTGCCCTCTTCCACACCACCGCCGAAGAGCACGGCGGCTATCAGCTGCCCTCGGCGTATTACGCGGAGCACTTTGTCCATCCGGACGATCTGCCCATTGTGGGTGCCGAAATCGAGCGGGCGCTCAACTCTACCGACCGGCACTACAGCCAATCGGCGGAGCATCGCATTCTGTACGCCGATGGCGGCGTCGGCTATTTTTCGGTTAACATCAACATCGACCGCGATGAACAGGGCAATATTTTGCGTTACTACGGTGCAAATCAGGATATTACCGAACGCAAACAGGTCGAAGAGGTTCTGCGCCACAACGAATCCGAACTATCTGAGGCGCTTAAGATTGCCAAGCTAGCCTACTGGGAATACGATGTCGAGAACGACCTGTTCACTTTCAATGATCAGTTCTATGCGCTCTTCCACACAACTGCTGAAGCGCATGGCGGCTATCAACTCTCCTCAGCTTATTATGCGGAGCATTTTGTCCATCCAGATGATCTGCCCATGGTAGGTGGTGAAATCGAGCGGGCACTCAACTCGACTGATCGGCACTACCATAACTCACTAGAGCATCGCATTTTGTATGCCGATGGCGGTGTTGGCTACATCTCGGTTACCATCACCCTTGAACGTGATGAAGATGGCAATATTCTGCGCTACTCTGGTGCGAACCAGGACATTACCGAGCGCAAACAAGCGGAAGAAGCTATGGCTAAGCGGGCGGTTGAATTGCAAATCATTGCGGACTTAAGCGCCCAAACTACTTTGATTCAACAGCCGCAATCCTTGCTAGAAGCGATTGTGCAAGAGACACAGCGACGTTTTCATTTATACCATTGCCATGTCTTTGTATTAGATGAAAGTGGCGAAAATTTGCAGATACGAGCGTGTGGTTGGGAAGCTGGATCGCTGCATGAAGGCACACATGGAACGGCCGTTATTCCCATGAGTGCTGAAAAATCATTGGTTGCTCAGGCTGCAGGTACAAGAAAGCCAGTTGTTGTTAACGATGTGTATAACGATCCATACTGGCTTCCAAATGAACTGCTGCCAAACACACGTTCTGAAATGGCTGTTCCTATGATTGCCGGTGGCGAGTTAATTGGTGTGCTCGATGTGCAGTCAGAGGAGGCGGGCCGATTTAGCGAGCAGGACAAACAGATTCACTTAACACTGGCTGCACAAACGGCCGTTGCCCTGCAAAATGCGCGATTCCTCAATCAATCTGAGCAGGCGGTCAAAGAGCTGCAAGCACTGTCTCGCCGCTTAACGCGTGAAGGTTGGCAAGAATACTTCACCCAGCGGAAGGACAAGCTGACGTTTGGTTATGATCAACAACAGAAGGTTTCTGTATCAGAAGTTGAACCTGATCGAATTGCTTTCCCCAAAGATGCCCATCTGGTTACCCAGCCTTTGCAAATTCAGGGAGAATCAATTGGTCAGCTGCGTTTGGAAATCTCTGAACAGTATGGTGATGATGAGTCTGAGCTGCTAACGGCCGTTAGCGAACGTCTTAGTGCTCATCTGGAAAACCTGCGCTTGGCGGAAGCGTCTGAAAAAGATCGGGCGGCAGCAGAAAAACGCAGCCAGGAAATGGCGGTAATCAATAACATCGTGACCCAGATTTCCACATCATTGGATTTGCAACATTCATTGCAAATTGTTGTGGATGAGCTGGTAACGGCCGTTAACGTAGATCAGGCTCGTGTGGCGCTTGTGCAGCCCGATAAAAAAGAGCTGCTTGTTATTGCTGAACATTATGATGCATCGCGGGCGACCTCGGCCGTAGGTATGGCCATTCCTATTGAAGGAAATGAGCTTACCCAAAAAGTGATCGAGACCCGGCAGTTGATCGTTGTAGAAGATGCTCAAAATAGTCCACAGACAGCCCCTGTCCATGATCTATTCCGAGAGCAGGGTATTCAGACGGTTGTTTTGATGCCGCTGGTGGTCAACGATGAGGTCATTGGTACGCTGGGGATGGATATTCTGGATGACCGTCCCGTAAGGGAGGAAGGCCTGAAATTGGCAGAAACCATCGTGTTCCAAACTGCCACAGCTATTCAAAATGCTCGCCTGTTTGAGCAAGTTCAAGCAACCCTGGCTGAAACAGAAATGCTGTATTCCTACAGCTCTCAGCTAAACACGGCCACCAGTCTGGATGCGGTACTGGATTCGGCTGCGGCTGCTGGTTTTCAGGTGGGTGCCACCGATGCCGTTCTGCTAGTGTATGATCGTAATACAACCGGTAATCCTGAATATGCTCAAGTCGCGGCGACAGCGCCACGAAATGAAAAACAAGTAGGAGAACGGCTTTACCTGCAAGAGCAGCCCACACGCTACTTATGGCCTGCCAGTGGGCAAAATACTGTGTTTGTGGGCAACGTAAGTGCAGATGCTCGGTTAAGCCCAGAAGATAAAGAGACTTTTGCCCAACAGGGGCTTGAAGCTGTGGCTATTATGTATTTGAATGTGGGGAACCTACGCTTGGGGCAGATCATCATTCATTGGGACAAGGTGCAAACGTTTACCAATGCGGATGAACGGCTTTATGGGGCTATTGCCCAGCAGGCTTCTTCGGTCGTTTACAATCGGTTACTGTTCAACCAGACGGAAGAGGCGCTGTCAGAAACGGCCGCACTCTACCAGGCCAGTGCGGATCTTAACACGGCCCAAACGTTTGATGAAGTGCTCATCGCTTTGCGCCAACACACTATTTTGGGTCAGGGTACCCACAATGTAACGATCAGCTTCTTTGACCGCGTCTGGGACAAGGATGATTTACCAGAAGAAGTCCATGTATTGGCTGAATGGGGAGTCACCGATGTTGAGGATAGGCCGACTCGGTTCAAGGTAGATGCATTCCCTGGGTTCTTAGATCTGCTAGACCAAGATGAATTGCAGGTTCATGAAGATGTTGCTAATGATAAGCGGATCAGTGAAGAGGGCCGAGTTGGTTTTGTAGAATACTTTAACACTCAGGCTATTGTCTCTGCACCTTTAATTGTCGGTTCGAGACGACTCGGTTTTATCAATGGTTACTACCCCAAGCCGATGAGCTTTACTGAAGAGCAGCTGCGGCGACTAAATGTACTGAGCCGCCAGGCGGCCATTACTATCCAGTCGATTCGCCTGTATGAACAAACGCAGGAAGCACTGGCCCAAACGGAAGCGCTTTACACAGGTAGTGAGCGTATTGTTCTGGCCTCTACAGAAGAGGACATTCTACAATCACTGATTCAGTCTACAGAATTGCGCCGACTAGACAGAGCCAGTCTCTACATGTTTGATCGCCCAGTCGAAGATCGTGTTCCTCGCGACGTCACGGTTGTGGCGACCTGGGTCAATGAAGGCGTGCCGCCAAGCGTACAAGTGGGCACTCGCTTTGAGGTTGCCCGCGTACCTTTCTTGTCTGGGGTGAATCCAGACCAATCGTTGGTGATGAACGATATACGGAACGATCCACGCGTTGATGAGCAAACGCGGCAAATCTTGGAAGGCTATGGCATGATCAGTTTTGTTATGGTCCCCATTGTTGTGGGTTCACAATGGTTGGGCATGGTTTCCGGTCAATCGTCAGAGCCTATGAACATGACTGAAGTGCAGATGCGGCAGGCCAATAGTTTGGTTGGCCAGGCGGCGGTTGTGATGCAAACGACCATTTTGTTCCGCCAAGAGCAAGCCCGCGCCCGTCGAGAGCATTTGCTGCGTGAGATTGCCACAAAAGTCCGCAACTCAACTGATATCGATACAATCATGCAAACGGCAGTTACTGAAATCGGCCGTACCTTGGGTCGTCGTTCCTTCATCAAATTAGGAAATGGCCAAAACGGTGATGCGCAAGCTGGTGATGATCAGCTCAGCCAAACCCAGACAGAAAATGGAGCAACATGATGAACCTGGACAATGAGATTTTCCGCGCCCTGGCGGAGCAAACGGACGATCACATCCTGATAACTGACACGGATGGGATAATTCTTTATGTCAACCCGGTTTTTGAATCGATAACTGGATACTCTGCAAAAGATGTTCTCGGTAAAACACCACGCATCCTGAAATCTGGTGAGCACGGCAACCCTTTCTACGAGAAACTGTGGCAAACCGTTCTGTCAGGCAAGACGTTTCGGGGTATGTCCATCAACAAAAAGAAGGACGGTACCTTTTATTATGAGGAAAAAACCATCACGCCTGTGAAAAATGCTGCTGGTGAGATTACACATCTTATTTCCATAGGCAAAGATGTCACCGCAAGAGTAGAAGCGGACCAGGCGGAAAAGAAGCAACTGATTGAAGGTAAAATTAGCTCCCTGGCTACCGTACAAGCCATCTCGGAAACACTCCATCATGCCCCAGATCTGCAAGCCGTTGTCACTCGGGCTACACAAGCGATTGTAGAGTATACCGATGCCCCATCTGTTGCCTTATTTCTTTTGGATGAGGCCGAGCAATGTTTGCAAATTCACGCTTCACACGGCTTTAGCAAAGCGGCTTTAAAAGCAGGTTCAACGTTACCGCTTGAGGGAAGTCTGTCTGGCCTCACATTGGCACAAAAACAGGTATTAACAAGTGACGATATTCTGAAAGATAAACGCCTGGAACCTGCTGTGCGCAAAGCATTGGTGAAGCAGGGACTGCAAAATGTTATTTCTTTCCCGCTTCTCTTTCAGGGTGAATCGCTCGGCGTGGTGAATCTTATTTTTGATGAGGACACTTCGTTTTCAGAACAAGACAGAGAAACATTGCTGACAATCGGTAAAACAATTGGGCTGGCGATTGTGAACGCCAGGCGCTTTGACGACATTCAGCAAAATGAAGAACGTACCCGACGTCGTTTGGAAATTCGCCAGGCTTTGGTGCTTGCTCAAACGCAAGAGGAGGTTGTTGACGTTCTTGTGGATAGAGCGACCTATTTCCCTCGAACGGCTATTTCTGTATTTACTTTAGATAAAACGAGCGATACGCCGGTATTGGTGCTAAGGAAAACCGATGAGGTAAAAAGTGGCCTGACCCGAATGCCCGATGACACACAGATCCCGACAGCATATTTGCCCAATACATTTATGTCGGATGAGCCTTTTGTTAGCCACAATATCATGGAAGATGAACGAGCCACCGACGAAGCAAAGGAATTGGCCAGCAAGTTTGGTGCCCTGGGTATTGCCGTTTATCCTCTTCAAGCTGGTGGTGAATGGTTGGGAATCGTCATTTTTGCCAGTGCAGAGACAGGCTACTTTACAGAGGAAAAATTAGAAATTTACCATGATTTAACAGAGCAAGGGGCGCTGGCTTTACGGGCTGCATCGTTAAATGAAGAAGCGCAGGCCAGCCTGGCGCGTCGTGAACGTGAAGTGCAGCTTACCACACAGGTTGCCCAGGAAATCGCTTCTGCCAGCAGCCTGCACGATTTGTATCAACGGGTGGTTACCCAGGTTCAAGAGCAATTTGGCTATTATTATACGCAACTGCTTCGCTACGACGAAAGTATGGATACGCTGGCCATGGTCGTAGGGTATGGAGACGTTGGCCAAAAGATGTTGGAGATGAACCACTCTATGCCGATGGGGGTGGGTCTTATTGGTAAAGCGGCCGAGACAAAGCTGTCCGTTTTGCGTGGCCGAGTTGCCAACGACCCCAACTGGCAGTCAAACCCTCTGCTGCCTAAAACAGCTAGTGAGCTTTCGGTACCTATCAAACTACGTGATCAAGTATTGGGTGTGTTGGATGTGCAGAGCAGCGCGATTGATGGTGTTAATGCCAATGATCAACTGCTGCTAGAAGGTTTGTGTGGGCAGATTGCTATTGCTATGGATAGTACCCGACTACGTCAGGAGATGGAAAGCCGGTTACGTGAATTGAACTTGTTGCAGCGGCAAATGAGCCGTGAAGGCTGGAAAAAGCACCAGCAGCAGCAAGAAAAGATTGGCTATAGTTTTGATCTCACCGGTTTACGAGTCTTAACATCCCAGACAGAGGAATTTGCGGACGGTGACCAAAATGGTGCCGAACCAAAGTCAGAAGCTCAAACCATGGTAAGCAAGCCGCTTACGGTCCGGGGGGAATCAATTGGCAGCTTCGGTATTGAGGAAGACCCGGAACGGCCGTTAACAGATGAAGAACGGGAAATTATAGATGCTGTTGCTCAGGAATTGGCCGAAGCGCTGGAAGCAGCCCGTTTGTTTGAACAAACCCAAATTGCCCTGGCCGAGCAGGAACGACTTGCTTCCGAATTAGAAACGGTAGCTCAGGTGAGTACAGCTGCCTCCACAATTTTGGAAGCGGATGAACTGCTGCAATCTGTAGTGGACCTGGCCAAAAGCAGCTTTGGTCTTTACCATGCCCATATTTACCTAACCAACGAAACTGGTAAAAAACTTCTGCTGAAAGCAGGTGCGGGCAATATTGGCCGCCTCATGAGTTTGGAAGGCCGCGAAATCAATATCGATGACGATTCTATTGTTGCCAGAGCAGCCCGCACCCAAAAAGGTGTATTAGAAAACAACGTGCGCCGCATTGTTGACTTTATGCCTCATCCGCTCTTGCCCGAAACCCGTTCAGAAATGGCCTTGCCCATGCTGGTTGGCGGTAAGCTCATTGGTGTGCTAGACCTGCAATCTGATGAAGAGGAATACTTCACACAGGAAGACCTGAATGTGCAGACAACCCTGGCCGCTCAAATTGCCGTGGCGGTGGAAAATGCCAATCAATACGCGATTCAGGTACAAACGTCTACCAAGCTACGCGAAGTTGACGTACTAAAGTCGGAATTTTTGGCCAGCATGAGCCATGAGCTGCGGACACCACTCAACTCTATCATTGGTTTTGCCGATGTGCTGCTAGAAGGCCTGGATGGAGATTTGAATGAACGCATGGAAGAAGATGTACGGCTCATTCGCGAAAGTGGGAACCATCTTCGTGGACTTATTGGTGACATTCTAGATATGTCCAAAATTGAAGCCGGTCGTATGGACCTGCGGTATGAGGAAGTGGATATTATCCAGTTGGCGAATGATGTCATGGCTACCGCAGCACCATTAGCACAGGAGAAGAAGCTGTTCCTCAATCTGGATATTGACGAAGATGTGAAGCCAGTTATAGCAGACCGTACCCGGATACGGCAGGTGATGTGGAATATTGTTGGCAATGCTATCAAGTTTACCGATAAAGGGAGTGTTACTATTTCGGTGCAAGCCCAGCCTAACCATGTGCTCTGCTCCATCCGAGATACTGGAATTGGTATTAAAGAGGAAAATGTCGGTGCCGTATTTGAACAGTTCCGTCAGATTGATGGCGGTTTGAATCGTGCCGCAGGTGGTACCGGATTGGGGATGCCCATCACGAAAAAACTGGTAGAGTTACATGGCGGCGAAATTTGGCTAGAAAGTGTGTATGGACAAGGCAGCACCTTTTTGTTTACCATTCCTTATGAGCCACCAAAAGCAGTGCTTCATGCGGCTGAGGCCGCTCCCAGTTCTGCCTAAGGGTTGTTTTGAATATTGATAACATTGCTTCTGCAGTGATAAGGTAAAGCGAAAGGTATTTTGATGTACAATAGTAGCAATATTTACGTATATCCAAGTAATCGGTGGAGCCTTTGCCGCTTACAAAAACACCCTAGCAGTAACGATTTTGAATTAAGGTAAGTCATTATGGCGAAAACAGATAAGAAAGTTCTTTGTGTGGAAGATAATCCAGTAAATATGCTGCTTGTATCACGTATTGTAGAAGCAGAGGGTCACGAGTTAATTAAGGCATCCGACGCGTCAGCGGCCGAAGCTATTTTGTCTACTGTGGTTCCCGATATTATTTTGCTAGATATCAACTTGCCCGGAAAAAGCGGTCTGGACCTGGCACGGGAGTTTAAAGGCGATGATCGTTTAGCGCCCGTGCCGCTGATTGCCACGACGGCGCAGGTTTTGGTGGGGGATCGGGAACGTTGCCTGGAAGCAGGCTGCGATGATTACCTACCAAAACCGCTGGATATTCGCAAGCTGCGTGAAGTGCTGCGCCAATATTTGAATAATGGGGTAGGCTAGGCTAACGGCCGTATCCACCACCAATCTCATCTCTAAAATTAAACCTCTCGTGAGTTGATCTTGCGAGAGGTTGCTGCTTTTATAGCGCCTTCGTGGACACCACAACCGCCGGCTCTCCTAAAATGTGCGTCAAGAACAAAAAGCGATGTGTCTCCTTCGGTCCACTCAAGCGGAGCCGCCGTTGGAGCTTATCTGGTTCCAGCGGTGAGCCACGCTTCTGGATGGTGACGCTGCCCACTTGCCGCTCCCGTAGATAGTGACGCAGTTGCTTGAGTTGAAACGGGAAATGGGCCTCTACAGCAAAACAGCGGGCAAAGGGTGTGGCTACGGCCGTTTCCGCCGTTAAATACGCGATTGATTCATCAATCTGGTTAGCCCCAATCTGCACCGCTAATGCCTGCACCAAATGTGCCCGAATAATGGCGTTATCCGGCTCATAGAGGAATGCTTTAGGTGGTGTGCATTCGACTGGCTCTGTGGGTAAATCGGCTGTGGTGAGTGTATGGCCCTCAGGCAGCAAGGTGGCTCGCCGCTGGACACCAGAATGCAGACGGCCGTACCACAGCACCCCTTCCTTCATCTCCCCATTGAGCGAAACAAACTCCACTTCTGCATCATCTGGTAGTTCGGTGTAATCTACCCCAGGGCTGATTTTTACGGCCGTTTCCGGCACCACTGCCCGCCACTGATCGATCAAACTTAGCGGGGGACGATATTGCGCCAGCGAAAAAAAGCGACGGCCGTGTTCGTCCCGCCGGGCTGGGTCGAAGAAGAGCGCATCCATCTGGTGCAGCGGCGTCAAACTGAGCAAATCGGCTTGCAGTGGATGGAATCGTTCACCATGACCATAAACCCGCACGTTTTCCTGAGCCATGGCTAGACGCACCGGTTCCCAATCCACGCCGGTGACCTCTGCCTGAGCAGCCAGGGCAATGGCATCCCCGCCGATGCCGCAGCCCAAATCGGCAATCTGCTGGCAGCCCAGCTCGGCAAAGCGGCGGGCGCGGTGCTGCGCCACTTTTTCCGCCGACGCCTGTTCCAAAGCGGCGCGCACAAAATACATTTGCTCCGCCCGGCTAAATTTGGCAGCGGCATGCTGCCGCAACACGATGGTTTCCAGCACGGCCTGGGCCTTTGTTTTGGGCAATTTTTGGCGCAGCCAGGTGGCAATTTGTAGATGAGTTGGGGGGGTGATGCCCAGTTGTCCCACATCAGCCAGCCAGCGCTGGCCTTCAGCGGAGAGCAAGAAAGCGAGATCGTCCAGTGTCATGGGGCTCAGGGTAGATCCGGGGTGAGCAGTTGCTCGTTAGGGGGGACTGGTTCTTCTGCTGCGTCGTGTTCGTCGAGCTCGGGAACGGCCGTACCTGCTCCCTGTCGCCCACAGTAAACTTGATAGGCACATTCTCGGCATGTTTGCCAATCATCAGTCAGCGGCCAGCTGCCTGCCGCGAAGGCATTGTCTAACTCGGTGGCGATTTGCTGTAATTCGGCCCAGTTAGCCTGGTGTGCCGCTGTGCTATAGCTTAGGGTGACTGGCGTTTCGGCGTCCTGCACGTACCAGTAAGTCAGGCTGATTTGCTCTGGCGCTAATGGAACATTTTGCGGCCAAAAGGCGTGGCCGCCCTCGGCCAGTAAAGCCAGATAGAGGCGTGTTTGCCAACGGCCGTTTAATTCATCAATTGTCGAAGGTCGGCCCGTTTTCCAATCAAACACGTGGGCAAACGGTTGGTTTTGGGCATCTTCGCCAATAACGAGCAAATCGAAACGGCCGTACAGCAAATGATTGCCTAACGGCACCGTCAGCCCTGTCTCTGGCAAAAAGTGGGCGTTGTCTGGGAGATTTTGAACAGGGGAATGTGCTTGGAATGCTTGCCACCATTGTTGGATACGGCCGTCGGGAATGGTCGCAGGTGTGATGGTTAAGCCTAAAAAATGACGCTCCAGCAGCTGGTGGAAGTCCTGTCCTTGCTGCAAGAGTTGCTCAGTGCGTTCCGGCAGTGGACTGGCAGGCCAGGGCAGACGGCGTAGGGTGCGTAGCTGAAAGCGGCGCTGGCAAGCCAAGAAATTTGCCAGCTTGTACTGGCTCAGGGTTTGATGCTGTTCCATCAGGCCCAGATGTTGCCGTCAGGTGAGCGCATGAACAGGACGGGAATGCCCCAGTACGGACTTTCCAGAATGTTGAAGTCCAGGCCGATGCGCGCTTCGGTAACGGCCGTATCCAGCGGTTTGCCCAGTGCCAGAAATTCATACAGCGTTTGCATAAACGGCCGGGCCGCCTGGTTGGGCAGATCGTATTGCATCGCTACAACGGCAGGCAGACCGCCCCACACCAGCTTGGGAGCCAACCCCATAAACGCCTGGGCCGAGCTAGACTTTTTTGATTTGTCAGACGTGGCACCTGACTGACAGGCGCTCAAAATGATCAGCTTGGTGTCATCTCCCTGGAACAAGCGCAGCATTCGGTCCCCATCGAGAAGCACGTGTGATTTACGGCCGTTGTCCAGTGCCAATGCACCACCGCCACTTTTCAGCAGCGCGCCATGTCCAATGAAATGGAAAATGTGCGGTGGATTTTGCCGTACCTTGGACACCAACGTATTGGGCGACACATTCGGCAATTCCTCAATCACCACCTTGCCCGATGCCGTAAATTCCGCCAGCGCATCTTTTACTGCATCAATCTCACTCTGTACATCTAGCGTATCCAAATCTTCTGGATTGGCCCAGGCCAGCAAAATTTTAACTTTGTCTGGGACGGAAATAGGAGCAGCTTCCCGGTTGGTTGGCATGTAGCGCACAAGCGGTGTATCAGCATTCAACGCCAGGAACGATTTATCGTCCCGGCAATATTCCCAGGGCACCTGGTATAGTTCGCCTGACTTCTCATTGATGTTTATGCGGACGCGTAAGCCTTCATTTCCCCGCTCACGGGATACATTCAATGCTGTACTGAACAACTCCTGGATGGGTGCGGGGAACAAGAATTTTCTCAAGATTTCTCCCATCTCATTGGCAAACTGCGGTTCAGAAATTTGCACGTCTCGCAGTGAACGAGCCAGGTATTGGTAGCTGTCGTCTTCAAATGGAAAAATTTGAGGTTTTTCAGCAGACGCTTCTCTCTTTAGCGATTCAGCCTCCAAGAAATATTCATTTGCATTGCTCGTTGGTCGTATTGTGATGTCAAAGTTGTCATAAACAGTTTTGGGTAATTCTGGCTCTACTGGGGCGTCATTGTCGCCTCCGTTTGTGCCAACTTCGGCTCCAATTGGTTTTTCTGGTTTAGATAGATCTGGTTCTGGACCACCCCATTTGGTCAAGTCATGCCGTGGTTTTAGGCTGTGAATCACCTGCAAAAGTTCTGGCGTGATGCCGTTGCGACGGGCAAACTCTTGTAGTTCTTGCGACTTGCGCCGAATCGTATCTCCTGCCAGATTTTCATAGCTAATGTCAATGCCGGTTTCAAACTTCAGCTCCATACACAGGGTGCGAATGCCGTCCAGATCAAAAACGTCTTCAATGAGTTGGTATATATGGCGGTAGTCAGACATGGAAATGCTCTCTTTTTTTGTTTGTTTGGTTGTCCTTGGCATGGATACTTTGCATCATACAAAGCTTGCCTCAGATGTCAAGCAATCTGCGTTTTTACCGATTACTGACTCACTGATTACCGATAACGGCAACTAATGTGTCAAAATCTTGCTCAGGAACAACTTGGTGCGCTGGTGCTGGGGATTGTTGTACAAATCCTCAGGCGAAGCGACTTCTACCACCTGTCCGCTGTCCATAAACACCATGCGGTCGGCGGCGGCGCGGGCAAAGCCCATCTCGTGCGTCACCACCACCATCGTCATGCCTTCCTTAGCAAGGTCCAGCATCACATCCAGCACCTCTTTGATCATTTCTGGGTCCAGGGCGCTGGTCGGTTCATCAAACAACATTATTTTGGGGTTCATCGCCAGGGAGCGGGCAATGGCCACACGCTGTTGCTGACCGCCAGAAAGCTGACGTGGATAGGCTCCTGCTTTTTCCGGGATGCCCACGCGTTCCAGCTGTTCCATGCCAATGCGCTCCGCTTCGGCTTTATCTCGCTTGCGTACCAGCCGCTGGGCGATAGTCACGTTTTCCAGCGCGGTGAGGTGGGGGAAGAGGTTGAACTGCTGGAATACCATGCCCACTTCAGCCCGTACTTCGTTAATGTTGGTCTTTTTATCTTCCAGGTGCAGCCCCTCGATGTAGATGCTGCCGCTGGTGGGGGTTTCAAGATGATTGATGCAGCGCAGGACGGTGCTTTTGCCAGAGCCGCTGGGACCAATAATAATAACCACTTCGCCCTGGCGAACCGTTAAGCTGACGGCTTTCACCGCTTCGATCTGGCCAAAATATTTGTGTAAATCTTGGATGACAATCATATCGTTATTCATAATGGTTACCTTTCTCCCACGCGAATGCGCCGCTCGTACCAGCGCAGCAAGAGGCTTAGGGTGAGGGTCATGGCTAAATATAGAAAGACGATGACCAGGTAGGATTCGGGGAAACGGAAGGTGCTGCCAGCGTGGAGACGAGAACGCTGTGTCAGTTCCCGCACGGCCAGGACGGAGGCCAGGGAAGAATCCTTGAGCATGGCGATGAAATCATTGCCTAAGGCTGGTGAAATGTTGCGAATGGCCTGGGGTAAGATGATGTACTGCATCGCCTGGCGGGCGGTCATGCCCAGGGAGCGGGCGGCTTCCATTTGCCCTTTAGAGATGGATTCAATACCGGCGCGAAAAATCTCGGCCAGGAACGCGCCGTAGATGATGGCCAAGGCCAAAATCGCCCGCAGCTCGATAGACACATCGCGGTTGTCGATGCCAATACTGTTGCTGACAGCGGGGACAATGACGAAGGCGAGGGTGAGAATGAGCACCAGCGTGGGCACACCGCGAATAAATTCCACATAGGTAATGGCGATATTGCGGATAAGCCTGTTTTGGCTGATGCGCCCCAGTCCGGCTAAAAGGCCAAAAACCAAGGCCAGCCCAAACCCACCCAGTGTTAGGTAAAGCGTGGTGGTGATGCCAGGAAAAATAAAGATAAAAGCTTCATTGTAGCCATTGGTAACGGCCGTAACTGAGGTCAAAACACCTTCATTTTCAGCAACAAACGTCTTGGCTGGTCCTTTATCTAGCAGCACAGCATCAATCTCGCCTGTGATAAGCGGTTGAATGGCATCTGTCAGTTGGGAAAATTGTTGAATACGATCTTCTGACAGCTCTTCGTTGGCGAGATCGTAGCCCGTCCCGTCTGACGGTACACCCACGATCATCTCGTCTTCTCTGACAACTTTACTAAAATTTTGCAGATCGCCAGCATCTTCTACCCGAATGAGCATTTGCGGCCCAGGTTTCCAAAGAATGAGGAAAGCCATCAGGGCTAGGAAGGTGATAATGGCTACCAGCCACCAGGGAAAGTCGCGCCAGTCGCTGGTCGAGGGTTTACGAATTTCAGGATTGTCGAGGGATGGGGGTTGAAGAATTTCAGGTCCAGCCATGTTTTTTCTCCTGTAAATGAAACGGCCGTTTCCCGCCAGCCGCCCTTGCTATTTTGAAGTCGCTCAAATGCAAAGAAGCGCCAGTTACATGAAATAACTGACGCTTCTAATCTTAACCCGCTTGTGAATGTTTACAAGCGAATTATTTTTGGGTTAAAGGCCGTTACTCTTCGGGGAATAAATCGTCGTATGTGATGGTGAAGTTCGGGCCAAAGTATTGCAGGTTTATTTCTTCCAGGAAGCCATTGCGGGCCAGTTCTGCCAGGGCTGCATTGACGGGTTCTACCAGTTCGCTGTCCAGCGGGTAGATGAAGCCAAGCTGGTCGCTGGACATGGACGGGCCAACCAACTGCAATACGTCTGCGTTTTCGCCCAGGTAACCTTGGCCAGCTACCTCGTCGATGATAACGGCGTCAATGTCGCCAGCAATGAGCGCCTGCACGGCAAAGGGGAACTGCTCAAACGCTTGAATGCGCTCTTCTGGCAAATATTGCAGGGCGGTTTCGTAGTTGGTGGTGCCGGTTTGGGTGCCCAGGAGCAGATCCTCATCGTTGACAATGTCATCAATGCTTTCGATGCGGTCATCATCGAGACGAACCAGCAGGCGCTGCTCAATGTTGATGTAGCCGTTAGAGAAAGCCACAATCTCGGCGCGGTCATCGGTGATGGTGATGCCGTCGGCAGCGGCGTCATATTGGCCATCGGCCACAGCCTGGATCATGCCTTCCCAGCCTGCTTCCACATAGACGGGGGTACAGTTGATGAGGCTACAGATTTCGTTCCAAACGTCATAATCCCAGCCAGCCGGTTCACCTGTATCGGGATCGATGTAGTTAAACGGCAGGTAGGCGTTCTCTACGGCGATGGTTACTTCGAGACCATCCAGGTCGGGTAAATCAGCGGCTTCTTCCGTTGCGCCTTCTTCTGCATCACCTTCTTCTGGTGGGAAGAGATCATCGTAGGTGACGGGGAAGTTCGGGCCAAAGTATTGCAGATTCACCTCTTCCAAGAAGCCGTTTTGGGCTAATTCGCCCAGAGCGGCATTAACCGGATCAACCAGGTCGCTGCCCTGAGGGTAGATGAAGCCGAGCTGGTCGCTGGACATG
>JBNKLQ010000024.1:0-35463 GCA_050292445.1 Promineifilaceae bacterium (SeqCode)
CTCCCCCAGGGATTGCCTGCATATTGGGATAACAGGTCACATCTTCTACCATTTCTGCATGGGGGTTTACGGCAAATGTTTCGTACCCTTTATCGCGCAACGTACGGAATATGCCGTTGGCCGCTTCGTTTTTATTGCGGGACACACCGGCAACGGCAATGCGTTTTTGGGCAAGAAATTCTTTGGCTAACTCATCAAAATGGCTCATCCTCAAGCTCCTTCCTATCCTACGCACTGTAGGAAAAAGATGTCAAAATACCAGTTTATATCTGTTAAAAATCATCTCTTACCTACAGCAGGCGTCAAGTGATAATCACCCTGTATACTTATGATGGATGTCACAAACGACGGCATTTTGAGCCACGTAACACAAAAAGTGAATAAACTCATTTCCCCCCTATGCCTTTTGTAACTTCTCCAAAATCTAACAATGATCTAGAGTGGTAGAAGGAGCGTCAGACCCTTCTTCTGGGAATCGATCCTGAAGTCCTTGTGACCTGGTATCACTGAGCTGGCATCCACCCCCACCTGGTCCACCCCAAACCATACCACCGATCCCCCGGAGAACGGCCTTTATTGCAGGGTAAAATCGCCTTGCAGGAGGAAAATGATGAAGGTCAAAACTATCTTAATCATCGACGCCATCGTCTTGTTCGTATTTGGAGTTGGTTTTCTATTTGTCCCCACATGGTCGATGGAACTGTTTGACATTTCCCTCGACACCGCCGGCATCCTGATGACCCAACTTTTGGCGGCTGCTTTCTTGGGCTTTGCTGTTTTAGACTGGATGGGTCGCAACTATGCTGTGGCTGATGATGTTCGGCCGTTAATCGCGGCAAACTTCATCATGAGCGCAGTAGGCTTTGTTGTGGCTCTGCTGCAACGGCTGGATGGTGTTGGGAACGCCTGGACGTGGGTTCCTATTATCCTGTACCTGCTGTTCGCCTTAGCTTTTGGCTACAGTTTGCTAGACAGGAGCACCTACGAAGAGCCAACCATGCGAACCAAACAAGCCTAGTCACCAATGATTGAAACGGCCGTTGTCCCGAAATAATTGTGGGGCAACGGCCGTTTCATTATGCCCAGATTACGCTTGTTCTCATCTTAGGCGCAATGAGACAACGATTGATAATCTGTCGGCAAAAGGAATATGCCATGTACGCTAGAATGGTTACCTCACGTGTCAAACCCAATAAGTTAAGTGAGTTGACAACTTTATATCAAAAGACCTTGCTCCCAATCATTGAACATCAACCTGGGTACAAAGGCATCTATGTTTTAAACGACCCCGATCTCAATAAAGAAGTTTCCATTACCCTTTGGGAAAGACTGGTAGATATGGAAGCTTTTAATGTGAATTTATTAAAGATAAAGGACCAAATTGCTCCTCTCTTGGCTGAAGCGCCAGAGGTTGAAATCTTCCAGGTAGTTATCCCAGAAGAGGTGGAGCCAATGAGGGTGATTGCCTTGAGCGAAACATCTCTTGGCATTCGTGTTGAAGATCCATTCAGCAGGCCGTTAGGCTAGCAGAATTAGTTACGAACAATTTTCGGCGTGATGCAGACAGAAAAACACGGCTATTTCCCCAAAGCCGTACCCACTGAGCTGCTGCATGTCCGTTGTTGTGACGCTTTTACAAAGCGGTCGTGTTTAAGTGCCCATTCGCAAATAAACTGTGTGATTGGCGAATGGGCTTAAAGTAGCCGTTCGATACCAAATCGATAAGTTAATTCCAAACGGCTACTAAGAGTAGTTCATATTGCAGTACGTTAAAGACAGACAGAAGCACTGTCGGCCATAGCTCGCAAGCGAAACGTGACGTCTGGTCTGTTTCGCGCGAGAAAAGAGAGAATTTGTGATGTTAAAAGAACAAAATGTGGAACAAGCAGCAGGTGAGGTATTAAATCCTTTCGCCATTGCCCAAGCCCAACTTGACGAAGCAGCAGAAATCCTGCAGCTTGAGCCAGAGATGCACACCTTTTTACGGCAACCGATGCGCGAATTTCATTTTACCGTTCCCGTTCGCATGGACGACGGCCGTACCCAGGTTTACAACGGATATCGGGTGCAATATAACGATGCACGCGGCCCGGCCAAGGGTGGCATTCGCTTCCATCCTGATGAAACGGTTGATACGATTCGGGCTTTGGCGGCTTGGATGACATGGAAAACGGCCGTTGTCGATATTCCGTTAGGTGGAGCCAAGGGTGGTATCATCTGTGATCCACGTTTCCTCTCTTCAACCGAACTGGAACGCCTGAGCCGGAGCTACATGCGTCAGATAGCCCGTTACGTCGGGTTACACAAAGATGTGCCTGCCCCGGATGTCTACACCAATCCCCAGATCATGGCCTGGATGATGGATGAATATCAGGTCCTTACCGGCCACCAAGAACCCGGTGTTATCACCGGCAAACCGCTGGAGATAGGTGGAGCCGCTGGCCGTGAAGATGCAACGGCCCGTGGGGGAATCTACACAGTGCGTGAAGCGGCCAAGGTCTTAAATATCGACCTCGTCGGCAAGACGGCTGCCATTCAAGGGTACGGTAACGCCGGGCAATTTGCTCATCTGTTGGCCACCGAGCTGTTAGGCATGAAGGTGGTGGCCGTGAGTGATTCTCGGGGCGGTATCTACAATGCAGACGGGCTGGATATAACGGCCGTACGCGCCCACAAAGCCAATACGGGCTCCGTCCAAAATTTTGCCGAGGCAGATAATGTTTCCAATGAGGAACTTCTAGAACTATCTGTGATGGTCCTCTTCCCCTCCGCCCTAGAAAATGTCATTACCAAGCGCAATGCCCACCATATTGATGCCAAGATCGTGGCAGAATTAGCCAACGGCCCCACCACGCCAGCCGCAGACGAAATTCTCTATGACAAAGGCATTTACGTTATTCCAGATTTCCTCTGTAATGCTGGGGGAGTTACCGTCTCCTACTTTGAGATGGTGCAAAACTCGTACCAATATTACTGGGATAAACTGATGACTCAGCAACGCCTGGACCAAAAAATGACAACTGCTTTCCATGCAGTACATAATATGGCCCAGACCAAAGAAGTCAATAATCGCGTAGCAGCTTATCTGGTTTCTGTCAACCGCGTAGCCCAAGCCACAAGGCTGCGCGGCTGGGTCTAGGAAGTAGATTGTTAACCGTAACAAATAAGTAAATAACCGAAGGCAGAGTCGGCTTATTTACGATTGTCACACCCTTGCTCCAGACACATCGACCCGATAATGAAAGATGTAGCTGGGGCAAGGGATCGGTGGGAAGCTTAAGTATCATCGCACTGCTAAGGTGCTAATTATGCATAACAATTACAGATACCATGAGGAAATTTCTTCACCGAGGACAAAAGCGCTCTTTTGGGCGCTCACATTCTTCTTCTTTTGGTTATTCATCTGGCGCATAAAAAGGGGCAAAAAAGGTTATTTCACAACGACTTTTTTTTGCTTTGGCTTGTTTTTCCTTTTCTACGCCGTGAATTACAAAACCCTCATTATTAACCTCACATCGGAATCCCTTCAACTCAGATTTGGCATCTTCAGCTGGCAGGTGCCCTTAGATAACGTTGAAGCGTGTCAGCTCGATGAGGTGCCGTTGTTAATGAGGCTTGGTGGCGCGGGGATTCACTTTATGAGTATTCGTAAACGATACCGCGCTTCGCTCAATTTCTTGGAACACCCTAGAGTGGTGATCGCCCTCAAGGAAAAAGCAGGGCCTGTTCAGGATATTTCCTTCTCTACGCGCCGTCCGGAAGAAGTTCTAAGGGTGATTCGAGAAGCTATATCTGCCAGGCAAATCGCCAAAACCGCCACCTGAATGAGTATGGTCACAGTTTCTGGTGGTAAAAATATTGGTGAATTATTGTTTTCAGGAGAAAAACCATGTTGGATAAAATTGCAGATTTAGCAGGTCCGGGGATCGGTAATTACGCAGACCTGGAAAAAATCTTACCGGATGATTATGTTTCGGTGCTTTCGCCCAAGGAAACGCAACGCGCTATCTTTGCCGCTAAAAACTACATCGAAACAAACCTGTGCCAGGCTTTAAATTTGATGATGGTTACTGTTCCACTCATTGTGGAATCTAACAGCGGCGTCAACGACTATCTGGATCGGGACGGTTCACGCACACCCGTCCAATTTCATATCACCAATGATCATGGCAAACATCCAATTGATGCCGAGGTGGTACAGGCAGCTACAAAATGGAAGCGAATGGCTTTGCAGCAGTTTGGCATGGGCCCAGGCGAAGGTCTCTGTACAGACATGCGCGCTATACGCAAGGATTATTTTCTGGATCATGATCACAGCGTCTATGTCGATCAATGGGATTGGGAGCTAGCTATCGCCGAAGCACAGCGCGATTTGCCCTTTTTGACAGATGTCGTCAATAAAATCTGGCGGGTAATCAAGGGGGCCGAGGAATATGTTCAAGAACTGTTTCCCCAACTGCGCCAAACTGCTTACCCCTCTCTGCCAGATAAGCTAACTTTTATCCATGCGGAAGATATTCTAAAAATGTATCCAGGCTTACCACGTAAAAAACGAGAAACAGCCATCTTACAGGAGTTCCCGGCCATATTCATCTATGGTATTGGCTATACGCTGGCAGATGGTTATCCACACGAGATGCGTGCTGCTGACTATGACGATTGGGTCACTGAAACGTTCTCTGTTGACGGCCGTTCCCGCCACGGACTCAATGGCGACATTCTGGTGTGGAACCCAGTGACGCGCCGCCGCCATGAGCTCAGCTCGATGGGTATTCGCGTCGATAAAACCTCCTTGGTGAAACAGCTGGAGATTACAGAGCAGCGTGATTTTCTTAACCTACCCTACCATCAGGCCATTATGAATGATGAGATTCCGCTGAGCATTGGCGGGGGCATTGGCCAATCACGCACGCTTATGCTACTGCTGCAAAAGGCTCATCTAGGCGAAGTCAGCGTCACCGTCTGGCCCAAAATTTTGAAGGAAATGTGCGCCAAGAAGCATATCTTTGTCCTGGAGTAAGTCAGGAGAGGGAGAGTCAAAGGCGATAACATTCCAAATTACAATCGATAATATTAGATGCGATATTCAGGCGCTTGCCCGGTTTGCACAGCGCATTGGCGATGCTGACCAAACGTCCGCATCGAGAGGGTATATCAATGTCTGAAACTATCTTTCCTAGGCAAAGGTGGGTGAGCCGCCTCATTTTTGTATTGGTGCTGCTCGTCTTGGGTCTTTGGTTCATTACGGCCGTATCCACATCAAACGCAGCTGTAGATACCTTTGTGGTCAATAGCACCAGTGACGGCGCGGATGTGCAGGCAGGAGATGGCATCTGTGACGCGGGTTCCGGTCACTGCACATTACGCGCCGCACTTATGGAAGCAAATGCCGCTAGTGGCAAAACGTACATCCACTTTAACATTCCTGGCTCAGGACCTCACATCATTCAACCCCAAAGCCCACTGCCCCTCGTTGAAAATACCATGGTTATTGATGGCTACACACAGCCAGGCGCACAGCCAAATAGCAATCCCGCGCCGCAGGGGCTAAACACGCAACTAATGATCGCTCTCGATGGCAGCCAAACAGGTGGCTCTATTGCCTTTAGCTTTAACGAGGATCAGTCACCATCCATTGAAGGCCTGGTTATTCGCGGGTTAGCTATTTACAACTTTGGTGGTGCTATTGGCGGCGGCTACGCAGAAGGCTTTGATGTGATGGGCGCTCGCTTCGTGGGCAACTTCATTGGCACCGACGTCACTGGCACACTGGATTACGGTAATTCCGTCGGCATCGTCCTCTCAGGGAGTCGCCTGATGAACATCGATATTGGTGGCAAACATCCTGAGGACCGCAATTTAATTGCCGGAAACGGCAGCTTTGGCGTCTACATTTCCTCTCGCTATCCCGAAAATATTCAAATCCAGGGCAACTTGATTGGAACGGATGCCTCTGGAATGCAGGCGCTGCCCAACGGTTGGGGCGGGGTGTTGAGTTCCAACGCCTGGAATGTTCTCATCGGTGGTGTGGACAGTAGGGCAACCAATGTTATCTCTGGCAATACCGGTCACGGTATTGAACTGTATGGCAATGATGGTTACACCAACATTCGGGGCAACCTGATTGGCCTGGCCGCCGATGGTCAGACACCGCTGGGCAATAGCGGTAGTGGAATCTGGATTGACGATCACCTCTTAACGCTCGTAGACGACAACCGCATTGCCTACAATCTGGGAGATGGCCTGACTGCTTACTGGTACAACAGCATTGTTGATTTGCCAAATACTATTTTTAACAATGGGGGTTTGGGCATCGATCTCAACGGCGATGGCGTTACGCACAATGATCTTCTAGACGTTGATTCAGGGCCTAACGGTTTGCAAAACTATCCAGTTCTGGAAAGCATTATCCAAACAGATGACAGCGTTGTGGTTTCTGGTTTGCTGCAAAGTCAGGCAAACCAAACATACACGCTAGCATTCTTCACCAACGGACAGTGTGATCCTTCCGGTTACGGTGAGGGAGAAGCGTTTGCTACAGAGTTAGAATTGACGACAGATAGCAGTGGGAATGCATCGTTTACGGCCGTTTTTCCCCAGCAGCCCGAACGGCCGTTTATCACAGCGACAGCCAGCCATTACGGGGCAATATCCGAGTTTTCACAATGTCGAGCAGACCCAATCTATCTGGTAATGCTGTTGCGAGCAGAGCTACAGCAGCTCATCAATGATGACATACTCGCCATGTCGGCTGGCACACGACTTTTAGCCAAGCTGGATAATGTTGAAGCCGCACTGTTGGTAAATCATGAAAACACGGCCTTGCTTCGATTGAATGATTTCATAACCTCTGTGCGTAATCTGATGAACCGGCGACAGATACCCCATGAGCTGGGCCAACCGCTCATCGATGCAGCCTGGGCGATCGTTCATCAGATCAATCTACCCTAAAAGGAATTTAGCCAAGCAAAGATGGTTTGGTCAACGTAGGAATAAGCAGCACAGGTACTGTAGAATAGCGCACGACCTTGTCTGCCACACTGCCTAATAGCCAACGAGAGAAACCACTACGGCCATGCGTGCCCATCACAATAGCGTCCACGGCAAAGGTATCCGCCGCTTCCAGCAAAACGTTGGCGACTGACTCGCCCTCAAGCACTAGCCCAAATACCTGGTAATCTTCAGACTGAAGCGGCCGTATCGTTTCACTTATATAGGCTTCGGCTTCGCGATGCCTGTTTTCCAGGAAAACGATAGGTGGCTCTGTTAAATCGTTACCGTAGCCACCAATTACGTAGGGCACAAGCACCACACGCAGCAAGGTAAGGCGGCTGCCAAATGAAGCAGCGATTGCCACTGCCGGAGGCAAGGCTTTTTCAGCTATATCCGATCCGTCCAAAGGAACAAGCAAATGTTGAAACATTGCCTTACTCTCGTCAAGGGGACCATTCTCTTCCATTTTTAAGAACATGCTTTTCCAAATTCAGTATGTCATACTGAGGGTGTGTCCTTAAGTGAAGAAAGACATCTTTGGCAAGGTAAAAAGTCACCGGCGATCCCGTCCTTTTGTACCGTTCGCTGCTTTTGTGCTAACCTCCAAGTTAGATAAGTGATTGAGTGTATTTTGGCTGATGTTTGTTTGCCACAAGTTGAAGAGAGGGTAATTAAATGGAACTCACAACCGTAAAAATCGAAAAGGCGGAAGCGATTAACTTCATCTTAGGCCAATCGCATTTCATTAAAAGTGTTGAGGACATTCATGAAGCGTTGGTAACGGCCGTTCCCGGCATAAAATTTGGGCTGGCCTTTTGTGAAGCCTCGGGAAAATGTCTCATTCGCTGGTCAGGGACCGACCAGGAAATGATTGATCTGGCGCGGGAAAATGCTATTGCCATTGCCGCAGGACACAGCTTCATTATTTTCCTCGGGGATGGCTTTTTCCCCATCAATGTCCTGAAAACAGTGCAGCAGGTGCCCGAAGTGTGTACCATTTTCTGCGCCACAGCCAACCCAACTGAGGTCATCGTTGCCGAAACGGAGCAGGGTCGGGGAATTTTGGGCGTGATAGATGGCTATAAACCCAAGGGCGTTGAGGACGACGAAGAAATTGCCTGGCGGAAAAACTTCTTACGCCAGATTGGCTATAAAGCATAAACTTAGCAGTTACGTTATGGCTTTATTTCTATTAACAACAGAACAAAAGACACTACTGCGGACACTGGTGGGTTTCATCGAAGCAGGTAAACTCAAAGAACCGATTGTGCCTTTTCCAGTGGGTCAGCCGACCACCCAGTTTGCCATCTACTTAAAAGGTGAAGATAGCTTCAAGTTCAAGCGAATCAGCGATTTGGACAGTTTGTGTGACGCTGGTTTGCTGCGTTATCGTTGGAATCGCCAGGGAACTGGCAAGTTATATTACGTCACGGAAGCGGGAGCAACGGCCGTTGCCAACGACTTCCAGGCACCAGCCAAACCATTTGGTGAGAATCTATCCCTGGCCCTGCTGGTGGCCACGCTCAGCGGCGGCCACATCACGCTGGACGGCATCAAAGATAGTAAAACGGTGGGGGAAATTGCGGATGATCCGGTTTTGCGGCATACGGCCGTATCCCACCTCATCACCAGCCTGCAAAAAACGGCCGAACAACATCTCTCTTGGGAAGCGTTCCGCAACTATTACACCACTGCCGAGCAGCTGCAAACTGAGTTGCTTGTCCCCAAACCAAAAATCATCGAGCTGCAAACCTTATTCAGCCAACTCATCATCCCGCCAACCACACTCGCTGCCTGGCCCCAGCTCTGGGCACACCTCTACCCTCTCCTGCTGATAGCCCATTTACGGGCTGGTTAGTTGTTCACTCCCCCAAAAAAAATTTACGCAAAGGATTCGTTCACAAATAACTTTAGATAAGGATTTGCGTTCTTTGCGTCGAAATCTTCAACGCTGGAAACAACCAGGCTTACCCCTTGAGTGCCCCTGCCATCAGACCACGTAAGAAGTAGCGCCCCAGGAAGATGTACACCAGCAGCGTCGGCACTGCCGCCAAAAATGCTCCGGCCATCTGCACATTCCACTCGATAATCTGGCTGCCCGCCATGTTGTTGAGGGCCACCGTGATGGGCCAGTTGCCAGGACTGGTCAGCACCACAGCAAAGAGGAAATCATTCCATGCGGCCGTAAATTGCCAGATCAGCACTACCACAAAGCTGGGAATGGAGAGCGGCAACAAAATGTGAAAATACGTCTCTAACAAGCCTGCACCGTCAATCCGGGCCGACTCGATTAGCTCTTTAGGAATCGTGGCGTAATAGTTGCGGAAGGTTAGCGTTGTTATGGGAATGCCGTAAATGACGTGCGTCAGGACTAAACCAGGTACGCCCCCATACAAATTGATGTCCCGCATAAATTCCACCAACGGAATCAAAATGCTTTGGTAGGGAATAAACATACCAAACAACAAAAATGGGAAGATAAAATCGGCTCCCCGGAACTTCCAACGGGCCAACACAAATCCATTCAGCGACCCTAGCATCGAAGAGATAAAGGAGGCCGGAATGACCAAACGCAGGCTGTTCCACAAAGCGGGGGCCAATTGCTCGAAAGCGGCCGTAAAATTATCAAAATGTAACCCCGAGGGCAGCCGCCACATTGTCTGCAAATCAACTTCAGCAAAGCTTTTGAAGCCCGTGCTCAACATCAAATAGAGAGGAACCAGATAAAAGAGCGTCGCCAACAGAAGCGGTACGTAAAGAAGCCAACGGGTAGACATTTTTCGGCCGTTGCGGGATGATGTGATCGTTGTCATACTTCAGCCTCCGTGCGTAAGGTGTACCACAGATAGGGAATCACCAGCACCGCCACGCTGATCAGCAACATCATGCCAATGGCCGCACCCCGATTGTAAAAATTGCCGTCAAACGTTGTAGTCCACA
Organism: Promineifilaceae bacterium (SeqCode); assembly: GCA_050292445.1. Classification (GTDB taxonomy): domain Bacteria; phylum Chloroflexota; class Anaerolineae; order Promineifilales; family Promineifilaceae; genus Leptofilum. The sequence continues at coordinate 9,934 of JBNKLQ010000024.1, forward strand.
TATAAATCGCAGGCACATCCAACGCCACTTGTTTACCCGCTACGGCCACAATCAAGTCAAACACTTTTAGGGAGATATGGCCCAGAATGATCATGGCGCTGAGCGTAATCGGCCGTAGCAGTGGCAGAATTTGGTAGCGGTAAATCTGGAACTCATTGGCCCCATCCACTCGCGCCGCTTCGCGCAACGATTCGGGGATAGCCCGCAAACCGCCCAAATAGAGCGCCATCGTGTACCCAGACATCTGCCAGATGGCCGGAATGGCAATGGCGGCAATGCCCCACTGCGGCGTCGTATGCCACTTATTAATCAAAAAATCCAGCCCCATCTGGTCAAATAGCAAATTCAAGCCGCTAATGCGCGAGCCTTGTGCCGGGTTCATCAGCCAACGCCAGACCACGCCAGTCACAATAAACGAAATCGCCATGGGAAACAGGAACAGACTGCGAAAGAAAGATTCACCACGCAATCCCTGATCCAACAAAATGGCCAGACCCAAGCCCAACAGCAGTGAACCACCCACGAACAACACCGTAAAAATCACTGTATTGCGAATATCAATCTGAAAACGAGGGTCTTGCAGCAGCTTGGCGTAGTTAGAAAATCCGGCCCATTCATAATTTGGCAGCAGCCCTACCCATTGACTCAGCGAAACCCGCCCCGACCAGGCAATAAAGCCATACACAAAAATGAAGACGGCTAAAATTGAGGGAGCAACCAGAGCAAAGGCAAGCACTCGGTCTTTGTTGTAGCGCATCGCGCCTCCTTACATAAAAAAGGGGTAGGTACGGCCGTACCTACCCCATCTTAAATCAGTTTAGCTTATTGGCAAGGGCCAGAACTGGCGCAGGCTGCTACCAGGGCGGATTGCAATCCTTCGACGTTGCCGTCGGCCAGGAAGAGACCCAGAGCGGTGTCAATTTCTGACTTAAAGGCATCGTTGGCCACCACACCGTGGGTCAGGCTACCAACCACGCGGTCGCTGGCCCAATCATCCATGGCGGAGAGCAGATACTCGCCGTATAGACCACGGTCAGCATCACTGCGGGCTGGGATGGAGCCTTTCACCGGGTTGAAGGCATCTTGCCCCTCAATGGAACCAGCTACGGTCAGCCAGGCAATGGCGGCGTCGCGATGCGGCGCGCCCTTGGGCAGCACAAAGCTGTCAGACAGGAACTGGAAGTTGCCATTGGTGCCAGGAACCGGTGCCCAGCCATAACCACTGTTCGGCTCAAAACCGATTTCACGGAAGTACCCTTCAGCCCAGTCACCCATCACGTTGAAAGCGGCGTCGCCGTTCACAACCAGTTGGGAAGCATCTTGCCAGGTCAGGGCAGAGGCGTCGCTGTTAACATAGGTCAATACTTTGGCAAAATCTTCGAGAGCGGCCGTTGCTTCAGCGCTGCCCCAGTCACCAGAACCATCCCACAACGCTTCGTAGGCATCCGGGCCTAGAGAAGCCAGCATGACAGTCTCAAAGAGATGCATGGCGGTCCACTGCTCGCCCATGGCCAGCGGGGCATCCATGCCAGCTGCTTGCAGCGCGTCCATAGCGGTAAACCATTCATCTAGCGTCGTGGGGACATCCACGCCGTTATCGGCTAAAACGGTGGGATTGTACCAAAGGACGTTGGCGCGATGGATATTTACTGGCACAGAGTAGATGTTGCCATCCTGGGAGATCAGGGGAATCAATGTGTCTGGCATCACGTCCAGCCAGCCATTTTCTTCAAAGAGGAAGTTGACCGGTTCCAGCTGGTCGGCGGCTACATAAGTGCCGATAAGTTCCTGACCAGCGTGGCCCTGCCAGCTATCCGGTGCGTCGCCAGCTTGCAGACGGGTCGCCAACACAGCGCGGGCATTGGTGCCAGCACCACCAGCTACGGCCGCATTTTCAAAGGTAATGTCGGGGTATTTTTCGGCAAATACTTCGATCATCGCCTCTAAACCAGCAGCTTCACCACCACCAGTCCACCAGGAGAAGACCTCGACGGTATCGGCCATTGCTTCATCGGCCATTTCCTCGTCCATGGCTTCTTCGTCCATAGCTTCTTCATCCATGGCTTCATCGGCAGAGGTGTCTGCTGCGGTGTCAACGGTGTCTGTGTCGCTGGCTTCCGGTTCATCAGCAGAGCCACCGCAGGCGGCCAACAGCATGGCGAATAGGAGCAATAAAATAAAGGGGGTAAATTTACGTGACATATCTCTCCTCGATTTGTGTAATTTACAGAAAGTGTTGGGGGGATTCTCCGCAAAACGTTTCTCTAAATTACGTCACATGGGTAAATGAGTAATCGTTGCGGTGCTGGGCATGGGAAACAGCGTGCCCAAGTGCAAGAAGTCCCTCGACTATAACAAATGAGGCGGTGGCAATTCAAGGGGATTTGGGCCAAATGTATGACATTAGTGTGACATTTTTGGGCAGTTTGCCCAAAATAACGCCTTTTCCCCCGGCCCAAACTGCCCTGGCCTGGTTATTGGCGCAAAAGTCGTGGATCGTGCCTATCCCTGGCACGCGCAAACTGCACCGTCTGGATGAACACCTTGGCGCGGTCAACATTGAACTCGGCGCAGACAATCTCCGCGAAATCCGGGAAGCGATGGCAAACATCAACGTGGTTGGTCACTGGTATTAGGCCGGTTTGTGGTACAGTTCCAGGTAAGAAGCAATATCAAAAAGGAGAATAATGATGCACATTGGTTTACAAATTCCGTCGTTTAAGTATCCGGGGGGGAACGGCCGTTATCCGTCCCAAACTCAAAGAAATTGTCACCACCGCTGAACAGGCTGGCTTTCACAGCCTCTGGGTAATGGACCATTATTACCAAATCAAAGGATTGTTCGGCGAAGCATACACAGACCCCATGATGGAAAGTTACACCACGCTCGGCTATTTCGCCGGACTTACCGAAAAAGCGTATCTGGGTGTTTTGGTGACGGGCGTTATCTATCGCTACCCTTCTGTGTTGATGAAGATGATAAACACCCTCGACATCCTCTCTGGCGGTCGGGCTTATCTGGGCATTGGCGCGGCCTGGTACGAAGAAGAAGCCAAAGGCTTTGGCATCCCCTACCCCTCCATATCAGAACGCTTTGAGCAGGTAGAAGACAATCTGAAGTTAGCAAAGGCATTGTGGGCAAATGATGAGACCTCTTTTGAGGGCCAGCATTTTTCGGCACCAGCAATTACCAATAATCCCCGTCCACTTTCCACCCCACATCCGCGCATCATGATTGGCGGCATGGGACCGAAGAAAACGTTGCGCATGGTGGCCCAATATGCAGATGCCTGTAACTTCTTTGAAGGGGCTGGTATGGACAACATGCAAAAAGCAATCGACACGCTGAAAACACACTGCGAGCGGTTGGGACGCGATTACGACACCATCGAAAAAACATCCCTTGGCACGGTGCATCTTTCCGCAGACGACACGGTAGAAAGCACCCTGAAGCGCATCAAAGAACTTTCAAAGATGGGCTTCAGCCACGCGATTTTCAACATGCCGGATGTTTATGAAATCACACCGCTGGAAACTTTTGCCAAAGAAATCATTCCGGCAGCAGCAGAACTCTAAGTCGGAGTAACAGACCGATCTAAAAATTAATCAAAATCTCTCCCTGACAGGGGAAGTCAGGGAGAGCAATTTCAAAAGGGAGCTAAACAATGCAAAGCGTACGCGTTGGGTCAAAAGGCCTGCGCTTTTGCTTGGGTTTCAAGATTTTTTCTTTTAGTTGACTACCAAACCTGGGTTTCCTTGGGTGTATTCGCGCAGTCGTTCAACATCTCGCATAGGCGGCAAGCCAAACAATCTTTTGTATTCTCGGTTGAAATGGGATGCATCGTTATAGCCAACCCGAAAAGCGGTGGTCGTCGCATCCAAATCCTCACCCACCATCAGCCGACGCGCTTCCTGGAGCCGCAGCCGTTTCTGGAATTGCAAGGGTGTAAGCGCGGTCACCGCTTTGAACTGGTGATGAAAACTGGAGACGCTCAGGCCAACTTCTTCAGCAACCTCTTCAATGCGAATTTGTTGGTCAAACGCTTCGCGCAGCCGTTCAATGGCTCTGGCAATGGGCGTAGTATAGCCGCCCACGACAGCAATATGGCGCAGCCGGTCACCCTGTTCACCTAACAATAAGCGGCAAACAATCTCCCGCTTAATCAGTGGGGCCAGAATCGGTGCCCCGACAGGCGTGTCTATCAGGCAGACTAGTCGCACCACCGCGTCTAGCAAACCGGCGTCCAAGGCACTCACGTCCATCGCTTTTGCGTCGGCCCGTTTTGGTTTTTCCGTGTGGCCCAATTCGGTCATGATGGTGCCAATGAGGATAGGGTCCAGAGAGAGGCGGAGGCTGAGATACGGCCGTTCCCGCGAAGCCTCAATCACGTGGCTGGAAACAGGCAACTCCAGCGTACCCAGGCAATAATGATACGGATCGTACTGAAAGCGTTCCTCACCCAGATAAAGTTCCTTGCTACCCTGCGCAATCACCGCAAACGCTGGGTCAGACAAAGTGGGGTTTAGCTCTGTCGGTGAGGAAGAACGGAAGAGAAGAACGCCATCCAATGGCTGCGTTGGTCCATCTGCGGGACAAGCCCGCGCCATTCGCTCGACCAGTTCTTCTCTATTTACCTGCGCTCGCTGCGCTTCACGTTCAGCTTGATGGGAGTTCATTGAATCCATACTAACCTCTAAAACTTGATTTATAGTCTAAATACAAACATGCAGAATTATACAATGATTATCGAGAATCATTATATCAGCCAGTCCCCTAAAACAGTAAAATAAAGGAAAAGATGAGCGAGATAGTCCTGGTGCACCGGATTTTTGTTCAAGGCAAAGACATAGAACACAGAAAGGATTATCAAAGGAGTTCAAAATGGAAATTAATAGAGTTGGCTCACAACCTTCTGCTAAAGGACCGGCCGATTGGTTTACGGGCACGGTACGGATTGATCCCCTATTCGGCGCAAAGGAGCCAGCCCGCACGGGTGGTGCCGGCGTCACCTTCGAGCCGGGTGCGCGCACAGCGTGGCACACGCATCCGCTGGGTCAAACCTTGATTATCACGGCTGGCTGCGGCTGGGTGCAGCGTTGGGATGGTCCCATTGAGGAAGTTCATCCTGGTGATGTCGTCCAGTTTGCCCCAGGTGAAAAGCATTGGCACGGGGCCACCGCCACCACGGCCATGAGCCACATCGCCATTCAAGAAGCCCTCGACGGCAAAGCCGTCGAGTGGTTGGAACACGTCAGCGACGAACAATATCAGAAATAAACTGTAGGTCGGATTGAGAATCCGACTCCTATATACAAAGGAAAATTATGACTATCTTAGAAGAAAATTTCACGCTATCCAACGGGGTAGAAATTCCAAAACTAGGCCTTGGCACCTGGTTTATCAACGACAATGATGTCGTTGAGGCCGTAAAAGAGGCTGCCAAGATCGGCTACCGCCACTTCGATACCGCCCAGGCGTATCAAAACGAACGCGGCGTTGGTGAAGGCATCAGAGCATCCGGTGTAAAAAGAGAAAAGATGTTCGTAACCACAAAACTGGCTGCAGAAGTGAAGGCTTATCAGGAAGCCGTTGCCGCCATTGATCAATCGCTTAAGACAATGGGGCTTGATTACATTGACATGATGATTATTCACAGCCCGAAACCGTGGACAGAATTCCACAAAGATGATCCTTTCTCTGCCGGAAATCGTGAAGCCTGGCGCGCACTTGAGGAAGCGTATAAAGCGGGCAAACTGCGGGCTATCGGTCTTTCGAATTTTGAAAAAGAAGACCTCGACAACATCCTTGAATCTTGCACGGTCAAACCCATGGTCAATCAGATTTTGGCCCATATCAGCAATACCCCGCATGAGCTGATCCAATATTCGCAAGACAACGGCGTCCTGGTCGAAGCGTATTCACCCATTGCCCACGGCGAATTGATGAAAAATGAGCAAGTAACCGCAATGGCTGAAAAATATGGCGTTTCGGTGCCGCAGCTGGGGATTCGCTATGTGCTGCAGCTTGGTCTGCTACCATTGCCCAAAACGGCCAATCCGGCCCATATGAAATCCAATGCAGCAATGAATTTTGCGATTTCAGATGAAGATATGGATTTCCTGAAAAATATGAAACAAATCGAAGATTATGGCGATGCCAGCATGTTCCCTGTGTACGGCGGAAAGCTAGAATAATTCAGCATTTCGCTAATTACTCCTCGTGCCATCCAGGGAATCATAGTTGGCACGGTTCAGGAAAAAATACAATGACTAAATGGACAAATGAGGAACTGAATAAGATTGGAAAAGCTGAAGAGCTGCAAATCGCCCCACGCCGAAGCGACGGCACACTGCGCAGCCCGGTGACCATTTGGGTCGTTCGCGTTGGGGATGATCTTTACGTTCGCTCCTATCGCGGACCAGATGGCTCCTGGTTCCGCGCCGCTCTGAGGTCCCACGAAGGGCATATTCAGGCCGGTGGGATACAGAAAGATGTGACCTTTGCGGAAGAGACCCACTCTGATCTCGACGACCAGATTGATGCTGCTTACCGTGAGAAATACGGCCGTTACTCCCAATACGTCGCCCCTATGACAACCGCTGAGGTGCGTGCGACAACACTCAAGTTGGTGCCACAATAAAGAAGCACAACAAGGAGACCAAAATGGAATACGTAAAACTGGCCAATACTGGCTTGGATGTATCACCTATCTGCCTGGGCTGTATGAGCTTCGGCACCAAGGAAGGGTGGGTTCATAATCAGTGGGGACTCAACGAAGAAGAAAGCCGCGCCGTCATTAAACGGGCGCTGGATTTAGGCGTCAATTTCTTTGATACGGCCAATGTCTATGTGCATGGCGTCAGTGAAGAAATTTTAGGGCGCGCCTTAAATGAGTACGCCAACCGTGATGAAGTTGTCATTGCCACCAAGGTATTTATGCCGATGGGCCAGGGTCCCAACAGCGGCGGCCTGTCGCGCAAACATATCATGAGCCAAATCGATGCCAGCCTGAAACGACTGGGCACCGATTACGTGGATCTCTACATCATCCATCGTTGGGATTACGACACCCCGATTGAAGAAACGATGGAAGCGCTGCATGATGTAGTGAAAGCTGGCAAGGCCCACTACATCGGCGCTTCGGCGATGTATGCCTGGCAATTTCAAAAAGCGCTTTATGTGGCCGAAAAGAACAATTGGACCCGCTTCGTCTCGATGCAAAATCATTACAGCCTCATCTACCGCGAAGAGGAGCGGGAAATGATGCCGCTCTGTGCAGAAGAAAAAATCGCGGTGACGCCCTACAGTCCTTTGGCTGCAGGCAGATTGGCACGGGATTGGGCCGAAACAACAACACGGCTGGAAACAGATCCCATCGCCAAGCAAAAATATGATGCCACGGCCGACGTTGACAAACAGATAGTTGATCGCGTGGCCGAAATTGCTAAAAAACAGGGTGTGCCGATGGCCCACATCGCCCTGGCCTGGCTCTTGCATAAAAAGCCCGTCGTCGCGCCAATTATTGGGGCTACCAAAATTGCGCACCTTGAAGATGCGGTCGCCTCGATCTCCGTTCAATTAACGCCAGAGGAAATGGCCTATCTGGAAGAACCGTACAGCCCCCATCCAGTTGTGGGATTGATTCCGTACACCGCTTAACGCAAACAAAGGAGCTTAAAATGAAAACGCGTGAACTTGGCAACAGCAACCTGAAAGTCTCAGCGATGGGCCTGGGTTGCATGCGTATGAGTCACGATGAAGACCCCCTGCCCGACAAGAAGGAGATGATCACTTTCCTCCATACGGCCGTTGACCGAGGCATCACCTTCTTCGACACGGCCGAAGTGTACGGCCCCTTCATCAACGAAGAGTTGGTGGGGGAAGCCCTGGAACCATTCAAAGATGAGGTAATCATCGCCACAAAGTTCGGCTTCAAGCTGGATGAGGATGGCACGCATCACGGCCTGGACAGCAGCCCAGAGCGCATCCGGCGGGTGGCCGAAGCATCGCTCAAACGGCTGCGTGTCGATGCTATTGACATCTTATACCAGCACCGGCCAGACCCCAACGTGCCGGTGGAAGATGTGGCCGGCACGGTAAAAGATCTCATTCAGGAAGGCAAAGTCAAACATTTCGGGCTGTCCGAATCTCCAGCGGACCTGATCCGGCGCGCCCACGCGGTGCAGCCGGTTACCGCGCTCCAAAGCGAATACTCCATCTGGTGAACCACCATCGAAGAGAACGGTGTCCTGGCAACCTGCGAAGAGCTGGGTATTGGCCTGGTGCCCTACAGTCCACCGGGGCGTGGCTACCTCACTGGCGCAATCAACGAAAACACGGAGTTTGCCAGCGTGGATATCCGCAGCCGCAATCCCCGTTTTACCCAAGAAGCGATCAAAGCCAACCGGGTGGTGATTGAGTTGCTGCAACGAATCGGTACTGAAAAAGGCGGCGCGACCCCGGCGCAGGTTGCTTTGGCCTGGGTGCTGGCCCAAAAGCCGTGGATTGTGCCCATCCCAGGTTCGCGCAAGCTGGCCCATCTGGATGACAATCTCGGCGCGCTACAGTTGGAACTGACGCCAGATGATCTAAGCGATATCGAAGCGGCCATGGCCAACATCAATGTCGTTGGCAACCGCTATTAAATCGGGTATCACAAAGAAGAAAAGCCAGCTATGTCTACGATTTTGATTGAGAAGAACGTGATGGTACCAATGCGGGATGGGGTCAAGTTGGCCACCGACATCTACCGGCTGGAGGGCGCAGGCCCTGCCCCGGTGCTGGTCGCCCGCACCCCGTACAACAAAGACGGCATGTTGACGGGCGGCGGGACCTTTGACATTTTGCGGGCGGTGCAGGCAGGTTACACAGTCGTCACCCAAGATGTGCGCGGGCGGTATACCTCCGAGGGGACGTTTAATCCGCACACTCAAGAAACGGCCGATGGCGTAGATATGTTCGCGTGGGCAGCAGAGCAGTCGTGGTCCAATGGTAAAATCGGCACCTTTGGCGGTTCGTATCTGGGTGGTACACAATGGCTGCCGGCCCGCGAACAGCCCCCCGCGCTAAAGGCGATAGCCCCGGCAATCACTTTCTCCGAGGGGTATGAGGGCTGCTCCTACCAGGGCGGGGCCAAGGTGCTGCACGACCTACGTTGGGTGGTGGCCAACATCGTGCCCGCCGAAATCGAACGCCGTCTGGCGCGCGGCGAAACTATCCTGGCGAGTGACACGCCGCTGGACGTGGATGGCGCTTTCAGCGAACTCCCGCTGGCGACCCATCCTTTTATCCGTGAGTACGCGAGTTTTTACCGTGAGTGGGTAACACACCGCACCTTTGATGCGTACTGGCGACAAACTTCAATAACGGCCGACTATGAGCAGATCATCGTGCCCGCGCTCAACATCAGCGGCTGGTACGACATCTTCCCTTGGAGTACCTTCCAAAATTTCAGGGGGATGCGACAGCGCGGCGGCTCGGAAATCGCCCGGCGCAACCAGCGGGTCATCATCGGGCCATGGACGCACATGAATTTCAGCGGCAGCTTCCCGGAACGGGAGTTTGGCTGGGTGGGCAGCGCAGCGGCGATCGATCTACCCGGCATCCATCTGCGCTGGTTTGACCGCTGGCTAAAGGGTGAGGAAAACGGCATAGACGAAGAGCCACCGGTGCTGATTTTTGTAATGGGCGTGGATGAATGGCGCAGCGAAGTAGATTGGCCGCTGCCCGACACAAACTATCGCCCCTATTACCTGCACAGCGGCGGCCAGGCCAACACGCTGCACGGCGACGGCACGCTCTCTACGGAAGCGCCAAGTGAAGAGCCGCCGGATGTATATCTGTACAATCCGCTGCGGCCGGTGCCAACGGTAGGCGGGCAGGTGATTTTGCCCGGCGGCAACGCGATGGGGCCGCGTGACCAACGCCAAGTCGAATTGCGCGATGATGTTTTGGTGTACAGCACGCCGGTGCTGGAACAGCCGGTAGAAGTGACCGGCCCCATCGAGCTACGTTTATTCGTGTCTTCATCGGCGCGGGACACGGATTTTACGGGGAAGCTGGTGGATGTGTACCCAGACGGCCGTTCCCTCATCCTCACCGAAGGCATTTTGCGTGCGCGTTACCGTAACTCTTTCACGGAATTAACGTTATTAAAACCGGGCGAAATTTACGAGCTGCGGCTCAATCTATGGGTTACGTCGAACGTCTTTTTGCCAGGACATCGCATCCGGCTGGAGGTTTCTAGCAGCAACTTCCCCCGCTTTGACCGCAACAGCAACACAGGTGGCGATATTGTGAATGAGACGGTTGATCAGTATAAAACGGCCGTCAATCGCATTTTCCACAACGCAGCCCACCCCTCACATCTCATCCTCCCCATCATTGAAAGGTGAAACCCAGTAAGGAACACACACCATGAAATTAAGTGCAAATGTTAAAGGCATCGGCTTTCTGGTAGCGGCCGTATTTGTCATTTCTATCCAAAATATCGTCATCAAATGGATTGGCGGCGATTATTCGGCATTGCAAATTGTCACGTTTCGCAGTTTGGTGGCGTTGCCCTTCACCCTGCTGTTTTTCCGCTATGAAGGCGGGCGTGGGCTGCCCACCACAAAACTACGCAGGCTTGAAATTATTCGCGGCCTCTTCCTTTTTCTCTCCTACACGACGTTTATGATGGGGCTGGCCGCTTTGCCGCTGGCGCAGATCGAGGCGATTCGCTTTTCGGGGCCGCTGATGATCACCTTCTTGTCGGTGGTGATGCTGGGCGAAACGGTAGGGCCACGCCGCTGGGTGGCACTGGTGATCGGCTTTCTGGGCGTGCTGCTGATTGTCCGGCCCGGTTCGGCCAGCTTCAACTTGGGCTCTGTGTTTGTGTTGATCTCTGTCTTTTTCTATGCGATGGTGGCCATTCTCACCCGCAAACTGCAAGCGGAGGACAGCAGCGCAACGATGGCCTACTACAGTTCGCTTGTCTATCTGGTAGCAGCGCTTCTTTTGGTGCCGCTGCCCGCTCTGGTTGGCGACGTGCCTAACGCCCATCCCAGCATTGCTTTTCTCATTCGCCCCTGGAGCATGCCCACCTTGCTGGACGGGCTTATTATGGCCGGGCTGGGGCTGATTTGGGCAGGCTGGATGTATCTCTTGTCCCGCGCCTACAGCCTGGCGCAGGCATCGGTGGCGGCCCCGTTTGAATATGTCTCATTGCCGATCAATATTATGTGGGGCTTCCTCATCTGGCGCGAAATTCCAACATGGATGACATTGGCCGGGGCTTTTTTGACGCTGGGCAGTGGGTTGTATGTTTTGTATCGAGAACGGCGGGAACGGCCGTTCCCCCCACGTCAAACCACGTTCAACTGACGCAAGGCCGTCAAAATCTGGTCGCGGCTGACGGGTTTGGAGATGAAGTGAGAAGCGCCCAGGGCATAGGCCAACTCGGGATCGTTGAAGACGGAACAGATGATGACCGGGGTTTCCGCCGTTTCTGGTCTCGTTCGTATCGCTTGCAACACATCCCAGCCGCTCACATCGGGCATCATCGCATCTAAGATAATGGCGTCGGGCGTGGTGCGTTTCAACACCGCCAAACCCTCCTCCCCGCTGTTAGCGGCAATGACGCGGCAGTTATGCCCCGTCAGGTAGCGCTCCAGCAGCTCCACCAGCCCCTGATTGTCATCAACCACTAGCACCACCGGACCGTGCAGGGGAATTTTGACCTGGAGTTGGTAACGGCCGTTTCCCTCATCACTCGCCTCCATTTGCCAACTCAATCGCTCGGCCAGCGGCGCGATTACTTTATCACTGGCAAAATCATGGGCAAGCCGCTCTGTGGCCGGGAAAGAAAGCGTCAGCCGCGCCATCTCGTCCCCCAACGCGCCTTGAATGGTGATGGTTTGCTGCTGCGTGGCCTGGATAAGGCGACTAAGGACGCTAACGAGGAGCTGCCGGGAAACGGCCGTATCCACCGACACCACCATGCGCGGCGCAGGCTCGGCCAGTTCAAAAGTGACCTCGCGCGACTGTGCCAACGGGGCTACCGCCTTTTGCGCCTCACGCAGTAACTGCACTAAATCAGTTGGCTGGAGCGTTGTTTCCAGTTGGGCAAACTCTGCCTGGACAGACGAAAGCTGGGATGCCGACAAATCATCTTCGGCAACGGCCGTTGCCGCTTGCACCCGCGCCCACAAAATCGTGGCCACACTCTCCTCCGCCTTGCGCAGCGAGCGATGCGTCTGGCGTGTAGACAGCCCCAGCCGCTGTCCTACCTCTTGCACCGTCAAGCCCTCTACGTAATGGAGCTGGAGCAAATTGTACTGGCGCATGTCTGGCGTGTGGGCCGCCGCGCCGGGTGCCGGGCTAAGCGCCTCAATCGCCTCTATCAGCTCCCGCCGCAGATGATGGCCCAACGTTTGGTTGGATCGCTTTTTTCTGTCGCCAAGCTGAACCTGGTTCAGCAGCTGCGCCAGAGGCAATTTTTGCAGAAAGGCAAAATCGTACAGATGCTCCAGCGCCAGTTTAACGGCATCCACAAATTCGGGAATGGGTTCCGGGGTAACGGTGTCGCTCATATTGCTTCCTCAATGATTGGCTGCGGTTCGCCCAGCGCCGCATCGGCCAGCAGATTACCGTACGGCGGCTGCAACACCTTCAAAATGGGCTGGATGCAGTGCAGCAGTTCCAAGGGCTGCAACATTTGCGAGCGATGCACCGTAAGCTGGCTGTTTTCCCCGGCAAACTGCTCACTGATGAAATCGGTAGCGGTAAGCAAAATGACGGGAATGTCCGCCAGCGCCTTATCTTGCTGCATGACGTCGAAGACCTGACGGCCGTTCAGCCCCGGCATAATTAAATCGAGCAAAACCAAATCAGGCAGCTGCTGGCGCATGGCGCTTAAGCCGCTTTCGCCGTCATAGGCCACCCGCACGGTCAGCTCGTCTGAACGCGCTGCCAAGCCACGCTCTACCAGCTGGCAAATGCCACTGTTGTCATCCACCACCAGCAAATTATCCACCCCGCCGATATCATCGATGTACTGGTTGAGCTGTTCAAAATTGATGGGCTTGTTCAGGCAGGCCAGTGCGCCAAAAGCGTCGGCCATCCAGGTGCGGCTGGGCAAAGAGCAGGTAATGATCGGCACGGGCACCGACAAAGCTGGCGCAGGCGGTGTTTCGCCCGGCGCCACATTCCACACCACGGCCACCGGATGGTGAGCTGCCACCTGCGCGTCTAGCTCAGTGCCGTCAGCCAGGGGAACGACCTCATAATCAGTCAGGTGACGCTGCACCAGGCTGGTCACCGTAGGATCGGGATCGACGACCAGAACCGGGTCCAGCTTGCCCGATGGCCGGGCATTCAATTCACGCGTACGATACAATTGGCCACCTGGGGATGGCTCTTCCACCGCGAGGGCAACGGTGAAGGTGGAGCCTTGGCCCATGACGCTGTCTACCCAAATACGGCCGTCATGTGCCTGCACAAAACGATGGCAAATGGCCAAGCCCAGACCTGCCCCACCGTGCTTACGGCTCAGCGAATAATCCACTTGGTAAAATTCGGTGAAAATGCGGGCCAACTGCTCTTTAGGAATACCAGGACCGGTGTCCACCACCTGAATCCGCACCTCCCCATCTTGCCGAAAAGCGCGTAGGCAAACGGTTCCTTCTTCCGTGAAGCGGCAAGCATTGTTGAGCAAATTTAGAAAAACCTGCCGCATTCGGGTGCGGTCCACCTCTAACAGTGGCAACTCTGGCTCGATTTCGGCTTTTAACGTTACGGCATCGTTGCGGAACAGATCAGCCACCATGCCCAGCGATTCTTGCAGCAACGGCTCCAGTTCGGTTGGCTGTTTGTTCAAGGTAAAGCCGGTCATTTCAAAATGGGACAAATCCAAAATGTCGTCGATCATGCTCATGAGATGGCGGCTGTTGCGATAAATCTGGCTGACATCTCGGTACAGCTTGGGTGGCCAGGCCATGCCGCCGTACACCTCCGGCGACAGATACATCACCTCGCTAAAACCCAAAATAATGCTGAGCGGCGTGCGAAATTCGTGGCTGATGTTGGCGGCAAACTGTTCCTTCATGCGCTGCGACTCGCGCGCCTGCTTGTTGGCAATCAGCAGTTCCCGCTCCGCCTGAAGGCGCAGTTCGTTGGTAATTTGCAACGATTTAACGGTGCTGCGCAGTTCGGCCTGTTGGCTGCGGGTGACGTCCAACAGCTGTTCGGCACGGCGCTGCGTTTTGCTGAGCCAATCCAACGCGGTGTACAGAGCGCGGATTGTCAGCCAGGCAATAATCACCGCCAGGAACAAGTTGGTGAGGATGCCCGCCAGCGGATATGGATAGTTGCGTGCAGTGGCCAGGTAAACGGCCGTTCCAGCCACCACCGCCCCGGTAACAAATTCACTCCCCTGGACCAGGATCGCCTGGCAAAAAATGAGCAGCACCCCCACAAACGGCAGCCAGGGGGCAGGTAAATAGAACATGGCATAGAGGAGAACGGCCGTTAATCCCCACACCAACAAATGCCGCGCCAATCCCGGCACACGATCCGACAGCCATAAGGAACCCAGACCCAAACTTGTCAACAGCAACCAAAAACCAATGGCAGATGTCGGAAACAAGGTGGAGGTTTCATAGAACAAAATGAACATCTGCGCCACGCCAATCGCCAGCAGCGCCAAACGCCGCACCAGACGGCCACGCAAATCGTCCATGTTCAGCCGGACCGTTTCATCTTGGGCCAGAGAAAATCGGTTAAGAAGGTTCGTTTTTACCATCGCTACATCTCAGGAGCTAAAAGAGTGGAGATTGGAGACGAGGGGTTTCAAATCTCCAGTGTCCTAGTTTCCAATCTCTAAATCTTGAATTATCTTTTGGATTTTTATTGGCGTATTGTAATGCGGATTGACGTGAGGGTAAAAAACGGCCGTCTTAGAGCACGATTTCCCTGGAAACCCTTTCATACATAATCCTAAAACAGTTTCCGGGGAAATACATTAACGCCGCCAGCGGCGATGTAGCCCATACAAAACCAGGGCCAGCAGCAGCCAGCCAAAGGCTAGAAAGCCCAACTCGGCCACACCACTGCCATAAAAAACCACGGCCGAATCGCCCGGTCCAGGTAATGTGTCTGACAAAGCCCACTTCAGGCTAAATTCGTACCAGAACCAGAGCCAAAATAGGCCAATGATTAAGCAGAGAACGGCCGTTACCGGCAAAATAACTCGTCGCAAAGATTGAAACATGGCCGTCATTATGAGCAGACTTTCCCTTTTTCGTCAATGGCCCATCTGTATAGTCACAGAGGGAAAAGAGAAGGCAGAGAAGGCGGATCAAGCCCCCGAAAACTTTGTGTGCTCTGCGGCAAATATTAAGATGGGCGTTTGCCAACGTATCGCGCACGAGGGCGAATGAGCTGCTCCTCTTTGTACTGCTCGATGGCCTGACCCAACCAACCGGCCGTTCGCCCCAGAGCAAACAAGATGAGCGGCACACCAGCAGGCAGTTTGGCAGCGTGTGCCAAAGCGACCAATCCCAAATCAATCGTAGGCAGCTGGCCAGTTGCTTCGGCCATTACATTTATTAATTCTTGCACAATGGCAACGGCCGTTTCCCCACCAAACACCTCTTCTACTAAAGCCAACAGCAGTTGCGCCCGTGGATCACCCGCCGGGTACAGGGGATGACCAAAGCCAGGAATGATCTCCCCGCGCCGCAGCCGCGCCGCCACGGTTGAACGTACCCCAGCCACCGAACCAGCCTCGCGCACCAGCGCCGCGACGTGCTCCGTGTGCCCGCCATGCAACGCCCCTTGCAACGCGGCCAATCCCGCCTGCACAATTGCATACGGGTTCGTCTGCGCCGACGCCACCACCCGCGCCGCAAATGCCGACACGTTCAGCTCATGATCAGCACAAAGAATGAGCGCGCTGTTGAGCAACGCCTCCACAGCAGGCTGGTCCGGTGCCCACGCCTGTTGCAAAGCAGCGGCTAAATTCGTATGTGGCTGGCTGCCAGTCACCGCCCAGGTAAGCAGATGAAGTAAGCGCGCGCCGGTCTGGCAAACGGCCGTTCCTGCCAAATCATACGCCGCCAAATCGTGTTCAGCCAGCAAAGGCAGCAGCACCTGAAACCGCGTGAATAAAGGCAGTGACCGCAAAATGGGCTGCACATCAACCATGTGCTGCCGCAACCCAGACGGTAGTTCAGGGGGAAATAAATTGGCCGCATCGAGCGAATCACGCCACAGCAGCGAGGCAACTGCTTCAAACGACGCAGATTGCGCCAGCTGCGTTGCGTCTTGACCTCTGTAGTAGAAACGGCCGTCTTCGATCAACGTCACTGCCGAGGCCAGCACCGGCGTGCCCCAATGCAGCGCCGACTCGGCCGCCTGAGCCGGATTTTGCCGCAGCGCTTTGCGTGCTTGCAGCGCTTCCACATCCGCTCGTGCGTACCGCTTGGCCCGACTTTTGCCCGTCCCCGGCTCCGAGTGAATCAATCCCCGGCTAACGTACGCGTACAGCGTCGGCAGGGTAATTTCCAGAGCAGTAGCGGCTTCTTTGGCGGTTAAGTAGTTGTTTTCCGTCATGCAGAAACCCTATTGATTTACAACCTCGCGCAACAAATCCATTGACAAATTGCCACCAGTGAGAATGCAAACGGCCGTTTTTCCCACCACATCTACGCTACCGGCCAGCAAAGGCGCAATCGCCGTTGCCCCAGATGGTTCAATCACCAATTGATGCTCGGCCAGCAGCGCCAGAATCGCCTGGCGAATTTGGGTCTCGCTCACCAACGCGATTTCCGGTGGATTGGCTTGCAGCACCTTGAACGGTGTCGCGCCAAAACCGCCTGCCAGGCCATCGGCAATAGTAGGCGCGTGGTCATATGGGTCGATGGCCCGATTTTGGGCAAAACTGAGCTGCGCCGCTGGGCTGGCCTCTGGCTGCACGCCCACGATATGGCATGAGGGTTTGATGTGGCGAACGGCCGTTGCCACCCCACCGATCAATCCCCCGCCACCCACCGGCACCAAAATCAACTCAGCCGCAGGCAAATTGGTCATAATTTCCACGCCAATCGTGCCCTGACCGGTAATCACGTCCAGATCATCATATGCCGCAATCTCTGTTGCACCAGTTCGCGCCCTAAATTCGTCAGCTGCCTGATGAGCATCTTCGTACGTTTGTCCGGCCAAATGCAAGTTGACGGGGAAGCGGCGCAGCTTTTTTAGCTTGGCCTCTGGCGCAGTTTCCGGCACAAAAATCTCCGCCTGTCCCACTCCCAGCGAGGTCACCGCATGAGCCACGCCCAGCGCGTGGTTCCCGGCTGAAGCAGTCACAATCCCGCGCGCTTTTTCCACCTCACTGAGCTGGCTAATTTTGTTCAGCGCGCCCCGCACCTTAAAAGAGCCGGTCGGCTGATGGTTTTCCAGCTTGAGCCAAATGTCGCCACCAGTTAATTCGCTCAGGAAATCGCTGCGAAAGAGCGGCGTGTAGCGAATGTACGACCGTATCCGCCGTTTCGCCTTTAAAAATTCCGACAATTCAATCATTATCATCACCTTATATTGATTATTAAATCAATATTGACACACAACAATCAACTATTAAAATGAAGCATACTGAATTTAACGGACGGAGTCAATATGTAGGTAGAGTTGCAAGTGGCAAGTGGCAGGTTGACTACTTGCAATTTGCCCACTTACACACTCGCCCACCCACAAACTTTTAAGGAGCAAAAATGTCAGCAAACAACGGATATGATCCCGGTCTGGCCGGGGTATTAGCAGCAGAAACATATTTAAGCCATGTGGATGGTCTAAAAGGCGAATTGGTCATTGCTGGATTTCCCCTGGCAAAGCTGGCCGCCAACGCCACGTTTGAAGAGACCGTTTATTTGCTGTGGCACGGCCGTTTGCCCAACCAAACCGAACTGGCAGACCTAAAAAACGAACTGGCGGCGTTACGGCCGTTACCTCCAGCCACCCTAAACTTGCTACGTGAAGCATCTCAAGCCCACACCACCCCAATGGACGCCCTGCGCATGGCCTCAGCCACGCTGGATTTAGGCAGCAGTCATGCAGACCACCTTAGCACGGCCAAGGCCGTGGTGGCCCGCATCGCCACGATAGTGGCTAGCTACCACCGGCTGCGGCAGGGCAAAGAACCCATCGCACCCGATCCCAGCCTGAGCCACGCGGCCAACTTTTTGTACATGCTCACCGGCACAACGCCTAGCGCCGCCCGCGTACGCGGCCTGGAAACATACCTCAACACGGTCGTCGATCACGGGCTGAATGCCTCAACTTTTGCCGCGCGCGTCATCATTGCCACGCAGTCGGACTTGGTTTCGGCCGTGACGGGGGCAATTGGCGCATTAAAAGGGCCTATTCACGGTGGCGCACCCGGCCCGGCGCTGGACACCGTGTTCGAGATTGGCACAGCAGACCGGGCTGAAGCGGTGCTGCAAGCCAAGCTGGATGCCGGTGAACGGCTGATGGGCTTTGGCCATCGGGTCTACAAAGTGCGCGATCCCCGTGCTGAGGTACTGGGCACTGCCGCCGAGCAGATGTTCCGCGCCGACGGTGATATGGCGCTGTATGAATTGGCCAAAACGGTGGAGGATACGGCCGTTCGCCTTTTAGCCATTCACAAACCAGGACGCAATCTGCAAACCAACGTAGAGTTTTACACCGCCCTGCTGCTGCATGGTCTGGGTCTAGAAACCGACATTTTCACCCCCACTTTTGCCATCGGGCGCACAGCGGGTTGGCTGGCCCACTGTTTTGAGCAGATGAAATACGGCCGTCTCATCCGCCCCCAATCCCGCTACATCGGCGATATGGATCGGGAGTGGGTTCCGGTTGCAGAAAGGTAAAATCAACAGATTTCGCAGATTGAGATGATTAAAAAAAATCTGTTAAATCCGCGAAATCTTTGATAAAAATCCGTCAAAGCCACTTCCCCAGCCACCATTTCAACCTCTGGCGCAGGCCTACCTGCCGACGAACAAAATAGACGTGGCGGCGGCTCTCGGCACGCAGGCGGGCTCGCCAGCTTTGGTCCAAATCAGCCGTGCGGCCAAAGCAAATGCCTGTGCCGGGTTGCTGGTGGATGACGTTGGCCAGGAACGGCCGTAATTCCATGCCAAACGTCATCAGCGGATGGTGCATCTCTTGCGTTGTCAGCACAAATTCGGTGGGGATGTTGGCTAATGAGCGGGTACCGTGCAAATCCACAGTGAAGTCATAAGCCGCCAACTGGCCCGTCAGCCGATTCAGTCGCTCCGGCAGCATCTCCTGGAACGAATCGTATACCGCCACCGCAATGGGCAGCGGCTGGAAGCGAAAGCTGGCCCGCCGCGTTTGCAGCGGCACCTGGAAAAACGAACTGCCGCGCACGTGTGTGCCGCTGTCGCCAAAATTGGTGCTGAGCGATTCGCGGGGAAAGACGTAAAAGCGGTTCGTTTGCACCAGGTATTTGGTTTTTAAAGGGAACCAGTCGGTAGCGGGGAAAGTTTGGAATAATTCGTGCATGTTGTCGGCGGGGCGAACGGTTGATTCGGCCGTTTTTCGCCACTCCTGAAACCTCGCCCACTGTTTCTGCGTGTACGCTTGCCCCTGAAACCAGGCAATTTGCATAAAAAAAACGTCGCCATCATCCAAGTATGGGGTGAATGGCTCATGGGTAATGCCGTGAAACCAAAGGGCATTCAGGGAAATTCCGGCAATTTGTGGGTCATCAGCGTAAAAATCGAGCGCACTGGCCGCGTACCGGTACGCCATCGGCGACACAACGAGATCGTCTTCCAGCAGCATGATCGCGCCAAATTCATCGACCATATCGCCACA
Organism: Promineifilaceae bacterium (SeqCode); assembly: GCA_050292445.1. Lineage (GTDB taxonomy): Bacteria > Chloroflexota > Anaerolineae > Promineifilales > Promineifilaceae > Leptofilum. The sequence continues at coordinate 29,792 of JBNKLQ010000024.1, forward strand.
GGCAAAAACGTGATTGATGAGGCCATACGGCCGTTCCCGTACCACAATCCGCTTCTCACCCAACAGCCATTCAAACTGCTCCGCCACCGACAACACCTGCGCAAACAGGTCACCGCCCGCATCAACCGAAATCACTAACGGCACATCTACCGCTCCCCGCAACGCTGCCAACGACACCAGCAGCCGCCGCAGCGCCTCCGGCCGATTGTAGGCCACCACTACAATCGCAGGCTTCATTGGAGTGCACCTATTTTTATAGGACGCAGATTTACCTGATCCACCTGATTTTTCTGATCAGTTGGATCAGGCAAATCTGCGTTCCATTTTTCTAACCTCATAAAAATTTCTCCACGATTGCGTCGAGTGCCTGCGTGAGATGACGTTCGGGACGTTTGGAATCGGAGGCTGGCTGCCAGACGCCATTTGCCAATGAATCGCTAACGGCTAATAAGGCAGCAGCTTGTTTCTGGCAATGTTGGGCCACAGCAAACAGAGCGGCAACCTCCATTTCCACGGTTTGCACGCCTTGCTGCTGGTAATGGGCCACAGCGACGGCCGTTTCCCGGTAAGGTGCGTCGGTGGTCCAGGTTGCTCCTTTTTTTAAGGGCAATTTTGTGTCAGATACGGCCGTTTCCACCCATGCCGTTAAATCTTGAGCAGCAGCCACGGCAGACCCTGGAGGTAAGTAATGGTGCGACGTGCCCTCATCACGAACGGCCGTTTCCACCAACACCAAATCGCCACAGTGCAGCGACGACTGCAAGCCACCGGCAATGCCCAGCCAAACAAACGCAGCCACACCCCAGGCAGCAAACTCTTCCACTAGCACGCCAACCACCGGCGCACCCACGCCAAACTGCCCGGCCACCGCTACACGATTCCCGGTTTTGCCCAGCAGGTACGTCTCGCCAAAAAAGCCATCGATTCGCTTACCCTGCCATCGCTTCACGGCATGGCGCAGCACTGCTGCTTGGGGGCAGAAGATGATCAGTTGGGGTGGCTCAGGTAAGCGAAGATGTTGCAGCCGAGAAACGGCCGTTAACAGCGGTGGAGAATCACTATTTTGAGGAAAATTAGGAAATGTCATCCGAATTACTGTCCTGAGCGGTGCCAGGCACTCCAGAATGCCACAGCCAGCAGCAATTCACCAACGACCAAACTAAAAGCCAGTCCAATCACGCCCTGCCAGAAAAAGGCCATTGTGGTGAGTACGGCCGTTCCCACCAACACCACAAACGTCGCCAGCAGCGCCCGCTTTTCCGCCCCCACCACCACCAATTCCACCGAAAGCGGCAGCGATAGCGTAAACGGCAAAACGCCCCAGGCCAAAATGCGCAGCAGGGAAACGGCCGTTTCATACCCTTCTCCAAACAACAAATTAACCAATGGCCGAGCCAGCAGCATCAAAGCTGCGGCTGCCAAAGAACCATAGGCAAGCAGTCTCCAACGATAATTAGAGATTGGAGATTGGAGATTTTCATTCTCCAATCTCCCTCTCGCCAACACCGGAAACATCGCCCCCATCACCGCGCCCGGCAGCAAGCGAGCCGCTTCCACCAGACGCAAGGCAGCGGCCAGTTGGCCAGTTTGCGCCTCAGTGCCCAGCCAGCCCAGTAGCAAAATGCCCAATCGCTGGAGCATAACGGCCGTTACCATCAGCAGTGCCAGCCAAAAGCCAACGTTTGCCAACTGGCGCATCGTCTGCCAGCTCAACAACCGCCAGTTGAGGCCAAACTCCGGCAGCACCCGGCGACATAGCCACCAACTTACCCCGGCCGCAACCATTTGCACTGCCAGCAGCCAGCCCATCAAAACAACAAATCCACCACCAACAGCAAACAAAACGGCCGTTCCCACCACCTGCAAAACGGCCGTGCCCAGCGTCAATCCAGCCAGCCAACCCATCTGCTCATAACCGCGCAAAGCGGCGTTGGTCAACGTGAGCACAGCCAGTGGCAGCAGCACCCAGGCATAAAGCCGCAAGCCAACAATCGTTTGCTTCAATTGGCCCGAAAACGGCACCAGCAGCAAGATGGTAATAAAAATCGCAGCCAGAAGAAGTTCCAGCAGCAGCGCCGAGGCGAGCGGTACACTTCCTGTCTGTCGTTCCGCACCAATCCGGCGCAGCAGCACGGTATCCAGTCCCCAGGTGCTAAAAATGTTGCCAATGTAGAGAACGGCCGTTACCCAGGCCACCTGCCCCAACCCCACATCACCCAACCGCCGGGCCACCAATGCCGTAAACAGCAGCAGCACACCCTGCTGTCCCAGGCGCATCAAAAATAACACGGCCGAATTGGCATAAATCCGTTTTTCAACCTGTGTTTGGCCGATAAAATGCTTTACACACTCAATGAATCTCAAAATAAAGTCACGCAAACTACAAACAATGGAAAGATACTCAGTACGGTAGGCATCTTGAGTTCACCATGGGCAAGCTATATAATGAAATCCGCATCAAAATTGGGATTCAGTTCTCATGCTCAACCATTAGTCGTAATTCTATCCCGATGTAACAAGAGAGTAGAATAGGCTCCCAGCAGGATAATGAACCGATGAACTCCATTCCGCATGATGATTTACTGGAAGCACAGGAAAAAATCTTCCAGCTTACAGAAACTATACAAACAATCAACGAGCTAGCAATCAAGCTCAGCAACCTCTTAACCGCCGAAGACCCCATAAAATATATTGCTACCATCATTCGCGAGATTCCCGGCGTTTTTGCCGTAAGCATGTCTACCTACCAACCGAACACGCAGGAGCTGATCGTTGAGTATTTGGCGCTGCCACCCGAAGAAAAAGGAGTTCTCGCACGGATCAACAAGATGATTGGCCGTTCTCTCATAGGCATGCACATTCCCGTTAGCGCAGAAATGTATGAAAGAATGTGTGCTGAGGTAATTACAACGGTTGGTGATATTCATGAAGTCACCTTCGGTGAAATTCCCAAAAGCATAGCCTCTCTCTTGAAGCACACCTTTGGCCTGAACAAGCTCTACGGGCTGGCCCTGGCGGATAATGAAGGGTTGCTGGGCACGATCATCATTGTGATGCACAAAGAAGCAGAACCACTAACCGACAGCGTCCGTCTGATGCTAAGCCGCCTTGGAGCCGTTACCCTGCGCCGCACGCTTTATGAAAAACATTTAAAAGCCAGCGAGGCAAAATTCCGCTCCTATGTGGATTATGCACCAACGGGAATATTGGTTGTAGATCGCAACGGCCGTTACCAGGAAATCAATCCGGCCGCTGCCCACATGCTTGGTTACGAAGAAGCAGAACTGCTCGCACTCAGCATCTACAATGTGGTAGACCCCGATTATCTAGCTCAGGGAATGGCCCACTTCCAAAAAGTAGTGGAAACAGGCAGAGCTACCGGGGAATATAAGCTGCGTCGTAAAGACAATGCTGCCATTTGGGCATTTATTGACGCCGTCCGCCTAAGTGATAATCGCTTCATGGCCTTCCTACTTGATGTGACGGCTCGTAGAGAAGCAGAAGAAGCACACCAAAGAGTAGAAGCGCAACTCCGACAATCGCAAAAAATTGAAAGTATTGGCCGGTTGGCAGGAGGGATTGCCCACGATTTTAATAACCTCCTGACTGTTATTCAGATGTACGGCGATTTAATGGTTGCCCAAATGGATGAATCAGATCCTCTGCTGCCAAAGCTGGAGCAAATTCGGCAGGCCAGTCAACGCGCCAGTAATCTTACCAATCAATTGTTAGCCTTCAGCCGCAAGCAAATTCTTGACCCCACCATTATTAATTTGAATGACCTGATAACCAATCTGCAAAAGATGCTAAGCCGCCTGATAGGCGAAGATATTCTCCTTTCCATTGTGTTGCAACCTGATTTATGGACCATAAAGGCAGATTCCGGGCAAATCGAACAAGTCATTATGAATCTGGTGGTGAATGCGCGTGACGCCATGCCAACTGGCGGACAGTTGACCATTGAAACCAGCAATATTCATCTGAATGAAGAAGTGCTCACCTCAAAGATTGAAGCCTTAACCGGCCCCTGCGTCATGTTAACAATATCAGACACAGGGGAGGGCATGGATGCAGCCATACGCCAACAGATATTTGAACCCTTCTTTACCACCAAAAAAGTAGGCAGTGGCACCGGTTTAGGCCTGGCGATGGTTCACGGTATTGTCAGGCAAAGCGGTGGCACTATTTTTGTTTACAGTAAGCCGGGGCAGGGAACAACGTTCAGGATTTATTTACCAGCCAGCCCGGAATATGCAGAACCGATGAAAATAAGTTCGTCTGAAGCTACCTATGATGCAGCAGAAGAAACTATTCTATTAGTTGAAGATGAAGACGCTTTACGACAATTAGTTTGTACCACACTGGAAGAATTAGGCTATTCAGTTTTAGACGCAAAAGATGGGTTTGCCGCTCTGACGTTAACAGAACAGCTACCTTATTCAATTGACATGCTGCTGACGGATGTTGTTATGCCTCAAATGAGTGGTCGAGAATTGGCAGAACAATTAACCCAAAAGGCGCCTCAGCTTAAGGTACTCTTTATGTCTGGGCATACGGATGATGCCGTTTTGCGGCATGGAATTCTCACAGCACAAGTAGATTTTTTACCTAAGCCATTCTCCAAAACGACCCTGGCAGAAAAAGTGCGCAGCGTACTTAATAAATAGCCACTCTATTTTCTCTCTTTAATTTCTATAACATACCCGACAAGAAGGGGGAATTTTGCTGGCTCTCGTTGGCGACGCAGCGCCACTTTGAGTCGTCTTACCAGCCGCCGCCACGGCGGGATGGGCCAAATGAGCCGCCAGTTCACATTGACTGCAATGGCCAATTCGTGAACACGGCCGTATGTCAAAAAATTCTCGCTCGGCAAAGCATTAGAAGCAAGCCCATGCTGCTGCAAAAAGGCGGCTTCCCGCTCCATTACCATTTGCTGCCCGCTAGATGGGTGTTGGTAAACGGCCGTATCCAGCACCACCACCTGCCCCCTTGGTCTCAGCACCCGCAGCACCTCGCGCAGCGTCACCTCATAATTCACCGAGTAGTGCAAAGAGGCATTAAAAATTACCAAATCTGCCTGGTTATTGTCCAGTGGCAAATGGTCAAATTCGGCCTGCAAACAAATAAAATCCGTCTCGTAGTGACGATGCGCTCCCAGCCCGTCCCACTCGTTCACGCCTAAATCAACAGCCGCCAGGGTGTGTCCCCGCGCGGCCAGCCGGTTAGACAGCCAGCCGTTGCCCGCGCCTAAATCAAGGATTTTTAACGGCCGTTGCATCTTGTTTTCCAACGGCCGTATCACCCGCACCAACAACGTCTCAAAACTTCTCGCACGTTCCATCCAACCGGCTTTTAAACGCAGAGCGCGCGGAGAACGCAGAGATTTATCCGCGTCATCCGCGTTTATCTGCGCCCCATTTTTTCTCACAAATGGCAGTGCCCGGTAAAACGCCGAATCCTCATTGCCACGCCCCTCGCTGCGGCGCACGGTTTCATACTCCTGCTGGAACTGCGCCAGCGCCTCCGCCCGCTCCGGCGGCAAAAAACGCCAGATGCCGCCCTGGCAACCGAATGTTAAACCATCCGTAGAGCAGCGCACAGCCTCCGCCGAAATCCAATCCAACTTTCCCCGACAAACCGGGCAGACAAAAGCAAATGGTTCGTGCGTGGTG
>JBNKLQ010000025.1:0-35443 GCA_050292445.1 Promineifilaceae bacterium (SeqCode)
TTATGGATCGTATACAGTTACGAGATGATTTACTAACAGTTTTTAACCTGGAGGAGCTACGACTTCTGTGTCGGCGGCTGGGGCTGGAGTATGACCAACTGCGGGGGAAGACGCAGCGGGACAAAGCCGGGCTGCTAATTGGCACGATGGAGCGTAACGGCCGTCTCCCGGAACTGGTGCAAGAGGTGGTGCGCGAACGGCCGCATCTGGAAGAGATATATGGCGCTTACATCGCCATTGAAGCGGCTGCCCCAGAAGATCCGCTCAGCTGGCTGGATCGGCTGGCCCAGGGCGAAGGCCCCGCTATTGAAGAGTCGCCCACCATGCGTTGGAGCACAGAAATTACAGAGGATGAGGAAGATGAGTAAACTTTTTATTATTTTAGGTGCGGCTTTCATGATGTTAGGTGTGGGCGCTGGCGCGTTTGGGGCACACGGCTTGAGTAGCTATTTTGAGCGGTTTCCCGATTTGGAGGCGACTTATGAAACGGCCGTGCGCTACCACGTCTACCATGCCCTTGGCCTTTTTGCCGCTGCCTGGCTGGCTGACAAATATCCAATGAGTTTAACTACCTGGGCTGGTTATCTGTTTCTGGCTGGGATTGTCATCTTTTCGGGTAGCTTGTACTTGCTTGTTTTCACCCGGCAAAGCTGGTTGGGAGCCATTACCCCCATCGGTGGCGTCGCCTTTATTGCCGGTTGGGGCTGCCTGCTCCTAGCTGCCTGGCGCGCATAAAATAAACACGTGGGCATACTTGTAAACACGCCCCTAACAACTCGCAACGACGACAAAGGAAAATTTCATGAACCCTTACGGTGTGCCGGGTCTTTCCGTGCAGGAATTGGCTCAAAAGCGTGACAAGGACAAAGACTTTATTCTGCTAGATGTACGTGAACCCAATGAACTGCTTTATGCCAATTTAGGCGATGGGGTGCTCACTGCACCGTTGAGTGCGTTGGCCCAACAAGGGCCAGAAGCGTTGCCTGAAGCTGTTTTGGCAAGCAAAGAGGCCGAAATTGTGGTGATGTGCCATCATGGCAACCGCAGTGCTCAGGTAACGGCCTGGCTGCGTCAGCAAGGTTGGACCAATGTGTTCAACATGGACGGCGGCATAGATGCCTATGCCGTTGCCATTGATCCGGCCATTGGGAGGTACTAATTGACTGCCAGCCAGCCCCGTGCTTTCTGTACTCCCGATCACCAAACCAATGCTGGTATATGGTAAAATTGCCGTAACGTATTTTCCCGCAGGCTGTCTCCCCACAACAGTCTGTACAAGTCAACGGTACAGGTATCCATGTCAGAGCCCCTAAAAATATACGAGGTTGGCCCGCGCGACGGTTTACAAAATGAAGCAGATCTGATCAATACGGCACAGAAAAAAGTGTTGGTAGAAGGGTTGGTAGCTGCTGGCTTGCAGCATATCGAGCTGACGAGTTTTGTCCATCCACAAGCAGTGCCACAGATGGCCGATGCGGATGAGTTGATGACTTTCAGCCGCCAAAAGTGGCCGCAGCAAGATTTTATTGGCCTGGTATTTAACCAACGTGGTTACGATCGGGCATTGGCGGCGGGTTGTCGTTCAATGGCTTTTGGCGTGTCCGTGAGTGAAACGTTTAGCCAGAAAAACACGCGTATGTCGTCCCAGCGCGCTTATGAAATTACGCGTGACTTAATGGCCCAGGCTCGGCGAGATGGTATTTGGACGCGCATTTACGTGATGACGGCCTGGGTGTGTCCGTTTGAGGGCAACACGCCGCCGTATCGCACCATTGCCCTGGCAGAAAAGCTATGGCAGCTGGAACCAGATGAGCTGGCTATTGCCGATACCATTGGTCATGCCAATCCGCTGGACGTAGGGCACCTGATGGAGTCGCTGGGTCGGCGGCTGGAGATGCATAAGCTGGCGGTGCATTTGCATGATACGCAGGCGATGGGTTTGGCCAATGCGACCACGGCATTGCAGGCTGGTGTACGCATTTTTGACAGCAGCGTGGGTGGGCTGGGCGGTTGCCCCTTTGCCCCTGGCGCGGCTGGCAATTTGGCGACGGAGGATTTGGTGTTTTTAGCGTACAAAATGGGGTTGGGCACAGGCGTTGATTTTGCCCGTTTATGGGATGTTGTTTATCAGATTGAGGCTTATGTGGGACGGCCGATTGGTGGCCGAATCCGGCAGTGGTGGGAAAGCCAGTGCGCACGTGAGCCTTCGTTTACATTTCGGTAGTGGATAGCTTTCTTTCTCCCCAGACGTTGCTTTCAGCTTATTGTCAGGGCGTTTTTCCGATGGCGCATGAAGACGGCCGTATCTACTGGTACGATCCGGACCCCAGAGCTATCATTCCCTTAGATCGTTTTCATATTTCCCGCTCCCTCCGCCGCACCATTCGTCAGCAGGTCTTTGACATTCGTATAGATAGTGCATTTACGGCCGTTATGGAAGCATGCGCTGCCCCCGCGCCAGGCCGGGAAGAAACCTGGATCAGCGGCGAGATTGTTGAGGCTTACACTCGGTTGCACCAGCTGGGGTTTGCCCACAGCGTAGAGGCCTGGCAAGAAAACAAGCTGGTAGGTGGCCTGTATGGCGTGGCTATTGGTGGTTTTTTTGCCGGAGAAAGCATGTTCAGCGATGTGCAGGACAGCAGCAAGGTGGCGCTGGCTTTTCTGGTAGCCCATCTAAATGAACGCAACTTTAGTTTGCTGGACACTCAGTTCATGACGGAGCATTTGCGTCGTTTAGGCGCGGTGGAAATACCGGCCGTGGCTTACAAATTAAAACTTAGCCAGGCGCTGCTGTCGCCTGCAACCTTTCGCTGAATTTATTATGAGGAGAAGAGATGGATAAAAAGTTAGACCCAAATGATGTGCGGCTGTTTAGCGGCCGTTCCAATATCCCATTAGCCAGAAAGATTGGCGAGCATTTAGGAATCCCTCTGGAAGAAACCAAATTTTCCAAATTTAGCAATGACAACTTGTTTGTGCAGTTGGGGGCCAGCGTGCGCGGGCGCACCGTTTATCTGGTTCAATCGATGACGCCACCTGTGAGTGATCATTTGGTCGAGTTGCTAATGATGCTGGACATTGCCAAAAGCGCCGCCGCGCGCGAAATTCACGCCATCATCCCCTATTTTTCTTATGCCAGATCGGATAAGAAGGATGCGCCGCGTATCTCGATTACGGCGCGGCTCATTGCTGATTTACTGCGTACATCCGGGGCTTCGCACGTTATGACGATGACGCTGCATTCGCCTCAGGTGCACGGTTTCTTCAGCATTCCGGCCGATCCATTAACGGCGCGGATGACGCTGGGGCAGTTTGTTCGCCAGCGCAAATGGGACCCAAAGAAAGTTGTTGTCGTCGCGCCTGACATGGGGCGGGCCAAACCTGCGGCTCGCTTTGCCAGGGACTTAGGCTTGTCCATCGCCTCTGCCGATAAAACCCGTGTCTCCGATACTGAGGTGAAAATTGGTGGTTTGATTAGCCGACAGGTGGAAGGGTTTGAACATGCGTTAGTGTACGATGATGAGATCGCCACGGCCGGTTCTGTGGTGGAGCTGAGCGAAGTGTTGGTAGAAAGTGGCATCAAGCGCATTACATTGATTTGCACGCATGGTTTGTTCCTGGGCCCGGCCGTTGAGCGCATTAAGTCGATTCCGCAAATTCAGGAAATAATTACGACAGACACGGTGGAACGGCCGTTGGAACGCCAGCCTCCCAATCTCACAGTTCTTTCCGTAGGCAACGTCTTTGCCGAAGCAATTCACCAAAATTATTTCCGCCGCTCCATCGGCGAACTGTTTGAAGGCATGGAAACATGAGCGGCGAGCTGTGGGCAAGGGACGAAAAGTGCTGGCATTGGTGACAGCTTTTGAAAAAGAAGGACAATTGACCGAGCTGTTGGTATTGTGTCAGCAGCAGAACAGCAAAATTGAATAGCAAATGGAGAAAAATGATGAGTGAAGCAAACGAAGAAGATTTTATAATGGCTTTCCAGGATTCCTGCGACAAGCCAGCCTTATTGTTGATACACGGTTTCCCGCTGAGCAGTCAGATGTGGGAGCCGCAGTTGGAAGATTTAGCCGATTTTGTGCGCGTGGTGGCTCCCGATTTGCGCGGGTACGGTGGGTCAGATAGTGTGCGGGGACCATACAGCATTACCTTGCTGGCCGATGATTGCGCTGATTTGTTGGGGCATCTTAACGTGGCGACGCCGTTTGTGGTGTGCGGTCTATCAATGGGTGGCTACATTGCCCTGGATTTTTATCGCCGTTATCCAGAGCAGGTGGCTGGGCTGATTTTGGTCTCTACCCGTGCTGGTGCCGATTCCGCTGAGGGGAAGGCTGGTCGTGACAAGGCGGCCGAACTAGCCAAAACTGAGGGGACAACGGCCGTTTCTACCGGAATGCTGCCCAAAATGTTTGCCAAAGAGAACTTTGAATCGGATGAAGAATTAGTGGAATATGTTCGAGAGATCATGGATACCAGCTCACTCAATGGCGTGGTTGGTGCGCTGGCTGCCATGCGTGACCGGATCGATTCTACACCTACGTTAGGTGATATTGACGTGCCGGTACTCATCATTCATGGTGCTGATGACCAGCTCATTCCCGTTTCTGAAGCGGAAGCGATGCATAAAGCAATTCCCGATTCACAGTTAGTTGTTGTCCCCGATGCCGGCCATCTGCCCAACCTGGAGCAGCCGGACTTCTTCAATGATGCCGTGATAGACTTTTTAGAAGAACTTTTAGACGAAGAAGAAGAGGATTAATCACGAATTTTGATGCGTGATGCGTGAAACGCGAGAACTTTTTTGTTCACGTTTCGCGCATTACGTTTCACTCACATGGCTCATTGAGTCCCGCCAAAATCCAGCAATCCATCCCCTGATCCAACCAGGCCTGGGCATCCACCCAGATGCCGTCTACCAGTAAATCCCAGTGCAGATGATTACCTGTAGAAAGCCCCGTTGTGCCGACTTCGCCCACGACTTGGCCTGGTGTCACCAGCTCACCGGGAGCCACTGCCAGGCTGGACATGTGGTAAAAGCCCGTGTAAATCCCCAGCCCGTGGTCGATGATGACTGCGCCACCGCGCACGTATAAAAATTCGGCCACCACCACTGTGCCATCGGCCGGAGCCAGCACCGGGGTGCCGCCGTACGCGGCAAAATCGACGCCTTCGTGGTAGGTGCGATATGGTCCGCCATTGTAGGAGCGTCGTGCCCCAAAGGTGGAGCTAATTTCCAGATAGCTGTTGATGGGCAGTTGAAAAGGGGCATTCCATTGGGCCGGGCCGCTATTTTGCGCCCAAATTTCAAACAGACGCGCTCGTTCCTCGTCAATGGATTGCTGATCAATTTGGGCGGCCGTTCCCGTCAATGTCAGCTCCTGGTACTCCCAATTAGCCGGATCGTGGAACTGCCACGGTTGCTCCCACAGCGGCTCATTGCCCACCTGAATTTGCAGCAAGGGCTGCTGCGTGCCAAAAAATGCGCCAGTGCCGGTAAGCCCGATGATGTAACGGCCATCTGCAAGCGATTCGTTGGCAAACAGATCCATCTCGTTGTCGCCTAAAACGGCCGTTACCTCCACATCAGGCTCAATCTTGGCTCGAAACCCTACTGCTTGCCCTGGCACACCCACCGCTTGCGACAATTCAAGACTGGTGAATCCAGCCGGTAAGTCACGCGGCGTGTTGGTTTCGTCTGGTACCAGGATGGGTTGGTACAGGGAAGGGCGGTAAGGTGACGCTTGGCTATTGCGCATAGTCAACAACCATGGTGAAGTTTGGTGCTGTACGGCCGTTTTCAACAAATTCCCTTTTGGCCGCACGAGAAGTCCAGATTGGGGAACGGCCGTTTCTGGCAGAATAAGTTCCGTGCCAATGGCAGGCTGCCGCAAGGGGTTCATGTGCGGGTTGAGCTCATGCAGCATCGCCTCATCCACCTGAAAACGAATCGCCAATGCCGCCCAACTGTCGCCAGGCTGCACCAAAATTTGTGTGTTGGTATCTGTTTGGGCGTTGATGCGCTGCGCCATCATTCCCAGAAGCAAAAAAAGCACAATAGAGAGAACATGCCATCGTTTCATACATTCATTGTACTCCTGCTTCCCTGCCTGGTACAGGCGGTGGGCACATTTCTGGCCAATATAAACTTGCCCTTAACCTGGCATTTCGAGATTTTGCTCATGGGAAATTTCGAGAACTGTTTGACATTGATGACGCGCTGTGTTATAAAGTTTTGCACATGAAGCAGGGCATCCTTTAGGTCAATTTGACCAAACAATTTAACAATAAGGCACCATGCACACAATTTATTTAGGATTGGGCACAAATATAGGTAACCGGACAGCTAATTTACAAGCCGCTCTTACCGGTTTGGCTGGAAATTTGCATGTTACGGCCGTTTCTCCCATTTACGAAACGGCACCCTGGGGCATTACCGATCAGCCCGACTTTTTAAACATGTGTTTGACAGCCGAGACCGATTTGTCCCCTCATGAACTACTGGCTCTCCTCAAAAGCCTGGAAAAAGAAATCGGCCGCGTGCCTGGTGAAAGGTGGGGTCCCCGTCTCATCGACATCGATCTTCTGTTTTACGCTAACCAAATTATTGATACTGAAAAGTTAAAACTACCGCATCCAGAACTGCCGGAGCGTGCTTTTGTGCTGTGCCCGCTGGCCGATATTGCCCCTGATTTTGTGCATCCTGTGCTCGGGGAAACGATTGCTGTGCTGGCAGCTAAACTGGATGATGAGGGGATACGGCCGTTTGCCTCAGTACCACCGTTGGAAATAGAGTAGTAATCCTTTTTTTCGCTCAAAAAAAAGTCACCGCTCATTTTTTGAGTGATGACTCAGGAACTGATAACTAGATGCTAGAAACCGAAACCACAACGCGCCGTGAACGCCGCATTGCTGCCCGCAAAGCGCAGCTTTTAGACGCCGCAGCCCAAGTCTTTAGCCACAAAGGATATGAAAAAGCGACCACCAAAGAGATTGCCGAATTGGCCGATGTCTCTGAGGGGACACTTTTTAACTACTTCGCCACCAAGCGCGAGCTGCTCATCGGCGTGGTTAAAGCGTATGCTGATGAAGTTATTGCGGATATTGAATCGGTCCAGGGGGAGACGTTTGAGGATATGCTGGTCCAGCTGGCAGCCAACCGCTTCAGGCGTGGACGTGAACGGCGTTTGTTTATGCTTTTTCTGTATGAGTCTCGCCTGAACGCCGATGTGCACCAATATTACGTGGAGGAAGCCCTTCAACACATCATTACCACTTTGGAGCAGCGGCTAACGGCGTTGATTGAGGCTGGTGTAATGCGCCCGGTAGACCCGGCACTTACCGCCCGCATGATGAGTGCCACCACGATGGGCTTTGCCGCTTTGTTTGAGTTAGGTGTTGATATTGGCACTGATTCACCCGAAAAACTCGGCGCGTTTGTGACGGATATTCAGTTGAATGGCTTACGCAATAAACCTGGGGATGAAGCTTAAGCTTAGGGGTAACTTTTATGTTTGAGTGGGGTGCAAAAACGTACGTGATGGGTATTTTGAACATCACCCCGGACAGTTTTTCGGGAGATGGGCTGCTGGTGCGTGAAGATGTGATTCATACGGCCGTTGCCCAGGCCCAACAATTTGCTGCCAACGGAGCCGACATCATTGACATCGGCGGCGAAAGTACACGACCCGGCAGCACGCCCGTCACCGATGCCGAGGAGCTGGCCCGAGTGATTCCGGTGATTGAGGCAGTGAGAACGGCCGTTTCCCTGCCTATCTCCATCGACACTTACCGAGCCAGTGTAGCCGAAGCGGCTTTGGCCGCTGGAGCCAGTTGGGTGAATGATGTCTGGGGGTTGCGTATGGACCCACGCCTGGCACTGGTCGTGGCCCAGGCCAATTGCCCCGTCATCCTGATGCACAATCGCAGCAAACCTAAAGATGTTTCCCAGGAAGAACGGCTTGGTGGCCGCTACGTTGGCGTAGCTTACGATGATTTGATTAGCGACATCAAGCAAGAGCTAGGCGAGAGTGTGGAATTGGCGCTGCAAGCAGGCGTCAAAGAAGCCAACATCATGCTTGATCCAGGCGTTGGTTTTGGCAAAACCGTGGCTCAAAATTTGCAAATTGTGAATCAACTTAATCAGTTCAAAACGATGGGATTTCCCATCTTGTTAGGCACCTCGCGCAAATCGTTTATTGGCTACACGCTCGATTTGCCGCCGGAGGAACGGCTGGAAGGCACCGCCGCCACTGTAGCCATCGGCATTGCTCGTGGGGCGGATATGGTGCGGGTGCATGATGTAAAACAAATTGTACGGCTGGCAAAAATGACAGACGCGATTGTTCGATCAACTTAGTCGGTTTTGAGAGTAGTGAAAAGTGATAAAAAGAAAAGCACACTTTTAACTTATCACTTCCAAAACTGGCCCAAAAGGGAGCATAAAACATGTTAGATTTTCGCTTAGATGAAGAACAGAAGATGCTAACCGATGCCATTGGGCGGTACGCCAACGAGCGGATGCGCAAGGTGTTTCGGGATGCAGAAGAGGACGGCCGTATTCCCCCCGAAGTCGTCCAGGCAGGCTGGGAATTGGGCATTTTGCCTACCGGATTGCCCGAAGCGTATGGTGGCTTTGGTGAATACACCGCGCTAACTGGCGTGCTGGCCAGCGAAGCGTTGGCCTGGGGCGATCTGGCCATCGCCCTGAACGTGATGGTGCCGAATCTGGTGGCCATCCCGGTGATGCTGGCCGGGACCGAGGCGCAAAAAGAGGCGTACCTGCCCCAGTTCTGCGACGAAGCGATGCCAGCCATGACGGCTGCGCTCACCGAACCAGTCGTCAAGTTTGACCCATACCGGCTAAAGACAACGGCCGTTCGGAATGGCGACGAATACGTGTTGAATGGTACAAAAACGGCCGTGCCCCTGGCCGAAACGGCCGAACTCATCCTGGTGTACGCCAATGAGGACGGCCAAACCCAGGCATTTTTAATCCCCACAGATTCCGCAGGTCTGACGATTGACAAGAAAGCCAAGCTCATGGGCATCAAAGGCTTACCCACCGGCATGATCACCCTGGCCGACTGCCGCATTCCCGCCGAAAACAGGCTGGGTGGGGAGGACGGCATCGACTTTGGCCTGATTTTGAACCACAGTCGGGTGGCGCTGGGCGCAGCGGCCGTGGGCGTGGCCCGCGCCGGGTATGAATATGCGCTTGATTACGCCAAGCAGCGCGTCCAGTTTGGCGAACCGATTGCCCACAAGCAATCCATCGCCTTCATGCTAGCCGACATGGCCACGGACATTGACGAAGCCCGCTTGCTTGTCTGGGAAGCTGCCTGGCAGATGGACCAGGGCAACGACATCACCCGCGACGCGGCGTTGATGAAGCAGCGTGTGGATGATATTGTGGTGCAGGTGGCCGACCGGGCGCTGCAAGTGCTGGGTGGCTACGGCTACATTCGCGAATATCCGGTGGAGCTGTGGTTGCGTAACGCGCGTGGTTTTGCCTCATTTGATGGACTGGCTATTGTGTAATTGAGTAACTGAGCAATTGTGTAATTTAAGAAGCCTTTATCAGCAGATTAAGCAGATTTACCAGATTTTTATCTTTTCAATCTGCGAAATCTTTGATTATTTCTTCAGAATTACCTAATTACCAAATTACTTAATTACTTCGTAAAAAACGGAGTAGACAAAAATGATTAGTTTCGAAATTCCTGAATCAATTGTAAACCAAAGCCAGATGACCAAGATGGTGGCTGAGCAAGCAATGCGGCCGTATTCGCGCGATCTGGATGAGCATGAGCACCAACGGCCAGAAGCATTTGTGAATATGACCTGGCCCTTTACCCAGCAGATGATGAAATCTGCACTCAAAAGTGTAGAAAAGCGGCTTAACGGCAATGGCAACGGCACCAATGGCCAAAACGGCCATTCTGCCCCCAAAGGCCCAGACTTTTCCATTTTGGGCTTCATCATGATGGTAGAGCAGATGAGCTGGGGCGACGCCGGGCAATATCTCTGCCTGCCACATCCGATGCTGGGCGGTTCGGCCGTACAAGCGGCGGGCACGCCAGAGCAGCAGCTGCGCTTCTTGAAGAAGTTCACCGAAGGCGATCCCAAATGGGGCGCAATGGCCATCACCGAGCCAGGTGCCGGTTCCGACAACAGTTCGATGCGAACAACGGCCGTTCTCGACCCCGACACGAACGAATGGATTCTCAACGGCGAGAAAATCTTCATCACCAACGGCAAGCTGGCCTTAGAAGATTCCGACGGGCTGTGTGTTGTTTGGGCCACGATTGATCCCGACGCAGGTCGGGCGGGGATTAAATCGTTTGTGGTTGAGGGGTATACACCAGGCGTTTCCATTGCCAAGCAGGAACACAAGCTAGGCATCCGTGCTAGCGATACCGTCGCTTTGCATTTCGATAACGTGCGGCTGCCCTTTGACAACATGCTGGGTTCACTAGACCCTAAAAAACCTGCGGCCAACAAGGGGTTCAAGGGGGCGATGAAAACATTCGATGCCTCGCGCCCGGCCGTGGCCGCCAGCGCCATGGGCATTGCCCGTGCTGCGCTGGAATTTACCCGCGACAAGCTGGCTGAAGAAGGGATTGTGCTGGATTACACCAAACCTCGGCATGAGTTAACGGCCGTTGAGCGCGATCTCATGGAAATGGAAGTGCGACACAAGGGTGCCTGGCTGCTCACCCTGCGCGCTGTGGGCATGATGGCTCACGGCGAAAGTAACCGGCTGGCCGCCAGCATGTGCAAATTCCGTGCTGGAGAAGCGGTGACCTGGATTACTCAGAAGGGAGTAGAATTGCTTGGCCCGATGGGCTACTCACGCGAATGGCTGGCGGAAAAATGGATGCGTGATGCCAAAATTAACGACATTTACGAAGGCACCAAGCAGATTAACCAGCTGATTATTGCCCGGAGCATTTTGGGCTATTCGCGGCGGGAATTGAAGTAATCAGTGTTCAGTAATCGGTAATCAGTTTTCAGTTGAAGTGGTAAACTTGCGTTAAACTGATTACTGACCACTGACTCACTGAACACCGACGCTGTCATTCTGAGTGAAACGAAGAATCCCTCTTAACCTCACCACCCTAAGCCTTTGTCGCAGGGCGAGGGATGCACAAGTGTTGGTCTGTGGGGATGCTTCACTCCGTTCAGTATGACAAGCACAAATTTAGGAGAAGTTGACACATGACATTTTCAATAAGAAAAGCGGCCGTTATTGGGGCCGGTACGATGGGCGGGGGGATTGCTGCCCATCTGGCCAACATCGGCATTCCGGTGGTGCTGTTAGATATGGTTCCGCCCAACCTGAGCGACGCCGAGAAGAACGATCCCAAGGCGCGCAACCGCATTGTGCAAACCCTGTACGATCGTATGGCCAAGGCGCGTCCGGCTAATCTGGCCCGCAAAGATCGGGGCGATCTTATCACCCTGGGTAATTTGGAAGATGATTTTGATTTGATCGCTGACTGTGACTGGATTGTGGAAGTCATCATCGAGCAATTGGCACCCAAGCAGGCGTTGATGGAACGCATCGAGGCGGTGCGCAAGCCGGGCAGCATCATCAGCAGCAACACGTCTGGCATTCCGATTAATGAGATTGCCAACGGCCGTTCCGACGAATTCAAGCGCCATTTCCTGGGCACCCACTTCTTCAACCCACCGCGCTACCTCAAGCTGTTGGAAATTATTCCCACGCCAGACACGGCCTCCGAAGTGGTGGATTTTATGGTGAAGTTTGGCAGCGATACGCTGGGTAAAGGCGTGGTGGTTTGTAAAGACACGCCTAACTTCATCGCCAATCGTTTTATTGCCATCGTTGGCTCTTATTTGGCGGAATACGCTCTGGAAAATGGATACACCATTGCCGAAGTAGACACCATTACTGGGCCACTAGTGGGTCATCCCAAGACGGCCACGTTCCGCCTGACTGATCTGGTGGGGCTGGACGTGATGATGCACGTCAACAACAATCTCTACCCGGCCATCGCCCATGATCCCTACCGCGAAATTTTGAAAGGTCCCAAGAGCACGGCGCTGAACGAAAAGTTAGCGGCCAACAAATGGCTGGGCAACAAGAGCGGCCAGGGCTTTTACAAGCAGGTGCGCGTGGATGGCAAGCGAGAATTCCACACGATTGACCCCGAGACGCTGGAATATTTCAATCCGCCTAAGGCTCGATTTGATTCTGTGGGCGCGGTGCGCAAAATTGAAGATTTGGGCGAGCGGCTGCGCAAGCTGCTGGAATTTGATGATCGCGCGGCCAATTTTGTGCGCGACACCACTTACTACATGCTGGCCTACGCCGCTTACGTTACACCAGAGATTGCCCACTCCATTGTGGATGTGGACAACGCTAACCGCTGGGGTTTTGCTCACGAAGCGGGCCCGTTTGAGATTTGGGACATGCTGGGCGTGGCCGAAACCATCGAGAAAATGGAAGCGGCGGGTCTGGAAGTGGCCGATTGGGTGAAAGAGATGGTAGCGGCTGGTCATCGTAGTTTTTATGAAGACGGCCGTTACTACGACTTCAAAACCAAGCAGTTCAGTCCCACACCCATTGACGAGAAGAACATTTCTGTTGCCGGATTGCACGAGGCGGGCAAGGAGCTTGCGCGCAACGACAGTGCCAGCCTGCTAGACATGGGCGACGGCGTGCTGCTGTTTGAGTTCCACGCCAAGATGAACGCCATCGACGATCAGATCATTGCCCTGGGCCACGAAGCGTTGGCCCGACTGGACAGCGACTTTGACGCGCTGGTGATTGGCAACGACGCGGATAACTTCTGCGTAGGCGCCAATCTATTTGCTGTGGGTGTGGCTGCTGCCAGTGGCATGTGGGATGATCTGGACAAAATGATTCGCGGCTTGCAATCGCTGACGTTTGGCTTGCAACATGCGCCGAAACCGGTGGTTACGGCCGTTCAAGGCATGGCCCTTGGTGGTGGTGTGGAGATGGCTGTAGCTGGCTGGGAAACTGTTGCCGCGCATGAAAGCTACATGGGCCTCGTTGAAGTTGGCGTTGGCTTGATTCCGGCCGGTGGTGGCTGCAAAGAACTTTTACGCCGTAGGATCAACCCCGTGATGAAAACTGCCAACGCCGATGTGCTGCCTGTGTTACAAGATGTGTTTACCCAGGTTGCCACCGCCAAAGTGGGCGAATCTGCCTGGCAAAACAAGGAAATGGGCTACCTGCGCGAAGATGACATGATCGTGATGAATGCTGACCACCGGTTGGCGCAGGCCAAAGCGCGGGCTTTGCAGCTGGTAGCCATTGGTGCCCGTCCGCCGGAAGTGGAGAAAATTTACGCGGCCGGGCGTGATGCGCTCTTCGCGCTGAAACTGGGCATCAAGAGCTTCGTCTGGGGCAACTACGCCAGCGAGCACGACGCGCTGATCAGCAGCAAGTTGGCTAACGTGCTCACCGGCGGCGACCTCAGCACCGGCACCTGGGTGGATCCATGGTACATCCTGGATTTGGAGCGGGAAGCGTTCCTTTCCTTGCTGGGTGAAGAGAAAACCCGCGAGCGGATGACGCACATGCTGACGACAGGCAAACCGTTGCGGAATTAAGTAATTGAGTAATTTGGTAACTGGGTAATTACTCAGTTACTTAATTACATAGTTACTCCTAAAAAGGAGACAAATTATGACACGAGAAGCAGTTATTGTAGCGGCCAGTCGTACGGCCGTGGGTAAAGGAAAACGAGGCACCACCCGCAACTGGCGGTCCGATGAGATGGCGGCAGCGGTTGTGGCTGAGGTAATGCGCCAGGCAGAAGGGCTGGCCCCGCATGAGATTGATGACGTGATTGTTGGCTGCGCGATGCCAGAAGGGGCACAGGGGCTAAACTTTGCCCGCAGCATCGCCCTGCGCGCTGGCCTGCCGGTAGAAGTGCCGGGCATGACGGTCAATCGCTTTTGTTCCAGCGGCCTGCAAACCATCGCCTTGGCCGCCGAGCGCATTATTGCCAATGGAGCCGACGCCATCATTGCGGGGGGCGCGGAAACGATGAGCCTGGTGCCCATGACTGGGTTTCGGGTGAATCCAAATCCATACATGGTAGACAACGCGCCAGAAGTGTACATGGGCATGGGGTTTACGGCCGAACAGGTGGCTGAAGAATTTGAAGTGAGTCGTCAGGCCCAGGATGAGTTTGCCCTGCGCAGCCATCAACGCGCCGTGGCTGCCTACGAAAAAGAGCTGTTCAAAGGTGAAATTTTACCCATTGAAATTGAAGAAGTGACGGCTGGCCCCAATGGACCGCAACGCCAGACCTTTACTTTTGACCGGGATGAACACATCCGGCCGGAGACCAGCTTGGAAGGGTTGGCCAGACTGCGGCCAGTGTTTAAGCAGGGTGGCAGCGTTACCGCTGGCAACTCTTCGCCGTTGAGTGATGGGGCTGCGGCCGTTTTGGTAATGGAGCGCAGCAAGGCGGAAGCGTTGGGGCTGAAGCCCTTAGTACGCTTTGTTGGCTTCAACGTCGGTGGCGTACGCCCGGAAATCATGGGTATGGGGCCGATTTCGGCCGTACCGCGCCTACTCAAGCGCACGGGCATGTCCCTAAGCGATATCGACCTGATTGAGCTGAATGAGGCGTTTGCGGCGCAAGCAGTGGCCGTCATTCGTGAGTTGGGCTTTGATGAAGCGATTACCAATGTCAACGGCGGCGCGATTGCGCTGGGACATCCGCTAGGCTGTACCGGGGCCAAGCTGACGGTGCAAATCATCAACGAGATGAAGCGGCGCGGCAACCAGTTTGGCATGGTGACGATGTGCATCGGCGGCGGCATGGGTGCTGCGGGCATCTTCGAGAATTTGAATTAACTTTAGCCTGAGTGACAGGCACCATTTGAGGTGCCTGTCACTCAAAACACCGAATGAAAATAGAATTGATTTTCCCCCTTTTGCTTTCTGTTGCCTTATTAGCTGGTTGTAATCAAACAGGGGCAAAAACGGTTGAGGAAACGGCCGTTTCTACCATCGAACCTGCGGTTACCCCGACACTTACCAATACACCAGAATCAACAGCAACAGCTACACCCACTTACACACCCACTGTTACAGAAACGGCCGTGCCAACCCCCACCATTACCCCGTCACCTACGCCTTCTTTGCAAAATCTTTCGGCCAGCGATAGTGTGCTCATAACAGTTCCCAGAACCGATTTTGTTCTTTCTGGTCAATCTGATCCCAATGTTTATGATATTGCGGTTAGCCCTATAGATAAACTTCTGGCTGTGGCTAGCAATCAAGGGTTGCTTATTTTCGATCTTGTGACGTTGGATTTGATTGTTGCAGCCGAGGAAGATGGAAGCGTCGAGAAGAGTGTGGCCTGGTCACCAGATGGCACCCGTCTGGTCGTTGGCTCCGGTCCTCGGGTCTGGATATGGAACTATGAAACCAGGACAACCGAATATGAGTTTTCTGGGCATGAGGTTGAAATGTATCATGTTACCTGGTCTCCTAATTTGCCGCTTGTGGTTTCGGTGGCTAACAACGGCACATTTGGGGCTTGGGATGTGGAGGTAGGTGAACCAATTGCGCCAGTGCAGGCATTTGGAATGAGGACGATTCAATTTTCCTCCAAAGGAACGGCGATGCTCTTTAACCAGGGCTATCAACTTTTTGTGACTGATTTTCTAAATACGAAAGCGATAGAATTTTCCGAAGAGCACACTGATTTGGTAACCTCGGTTAGCTGGAATCCCGAAGGAACCCGCTTTGTTTCAGGCAGTTATGATGGTTCACTTCGCCTATGGGACCTGGAGCAGGAAGATTCCATTATGGTATTGGAAAAACATACGGATGATGTTCTTGATGTAGCTTGGTCACCAGATGGTACCTATATTGCCTCAGGGAGTGCAGATTTAACAACCTTGATTTGGAATGCCGAAACCGGGGAGCCTGTTTACCGACTGCGCGGTCATTCTGAAAGTATCCGGTCCTTAGGCTGGTTTCCTGACGGGTCACATCTGGTTACAGCCAGTGAGGACGGTACAATTCGTATCTGGGAAATTCCATAGCTCTAGATATAAATTAGCTCCAACTGTTGATCGTCAACCAACCAAATTTTGGTGGCGAACTGTTCGATAAAATAACGGTCGTGGACGACAGCCAGAATGGTGCCTTCGAATTGGCTGAGCGCCTCCTCAAACATGGTGCGGGAAGGGATGTCCAGGTGGTTGGTGGGTTCGTCCAGCAGCAGGAAGTTGCAGCCAGAGGCCACCAGTCGGGCCAATGACAAGCGTGCCCGTTCACCGTAGCTGAGACGGCCGTTTTTCCGCAACGCATCATCCCCCGTGAACAAAAAATAGTGCAAAAAAGAGCGGGCATCCGTCTCGTTGAGAGGCGCAACTTCCTGGATGGTGGTCAGGGGTGTTTGTTCAGGGTCGAGCAGCTCTTGCTCCTGCGACATGTAGCCTAGCTGAACGCTTTGCCCCAGCCGAACTTGGCCCGCCACTGGCTGTAGCTGCCCGGCAATGGTGCGCAGCAGGGTGGTTTTGCCGCTGCCGTTCACTCCGGTCAGGATGATACGCTCGCCAGCCTGGGCTTGCTGATTGATTTGTTCCAGCAGTGGCGCATAGCCCGGGTAGCCGACGGCCAACTCTTCCAAAAAGAGGACGTCCTTGCCCAGGTGAGGCGCTTCGTCCAGATTCAGCTTCATTTGCCAGCTGCGCAGCGGTTTTTCAACGCGCTCATCTGAATCCAGATAGCGGTCCAGCTTTTTCTCACGGGATTTGGCTTTGTTGGCCACTTTTTTAGCCAGGCGGCGCACGTTGGGTTGGCGCGGGGTGGTGCTGCGTTCTACCGAGCGGGCCTGCTCAAAAGTTCGCTGAATATCCTGCTTCATGCGCCGGATTTCATACTGTTGATCTTTCCAGGTGGACAGATGTTTTTCCTGCTCGGTGAGGTATTGCTGGAGGTAGCTGCTGTAGTTGCCAGGGTATTCGCGGATTGTGTGGGTGTGCGGATTTAAATCCAGGATGCGCGTGACGGTCTGGTCTAAAAAGGCGCGGTCGTGTGAGACGATAAGCACGCCGCCGTTGAAGTTGTTGAGCCACGTTTCCAGCCATTCCAACATGCCGATGTCCAGATGGTTGGTCGGTTCGTCTAACAGCAACAGTTGTGGTTCATCTAGCAAGATGAGGACGAGAGCGAGGCGCGTTTTTTGGCCGCCACTAAGGCTGCGGACTGGTTGGTCCGAGTCAAGTTGATCAAGTTGGAAGGTGGCAAGGAGAGGTTGGATACGGCCGTAATCTGCCCGTTTCAATTTATCCAATGTGGCATCGTAAGCCAACTGAATTTCTTCCAGCTCTGGATTTTCTGCCAGAGCTTGTGCCAGTTGACCTAGTTCTGCTTCTAGCTCATCAGGATCGCCGACGGTTTGGTGTAGCAGGTCGCCCAGCGTCTGATCCTCATCGGGCAAGAAGCCTTGTGCCAAATAGCCTACGCGAAGATTAGGTGGGTTGAACGTGATGCCACCGCTGTTCGGCCGTTCCTGACCAGTGAGCAGATGCAACAGCGTACTTTTACCGCTGCCGTTAGGGCCAATGAGGCCAACGCGCTCGCCAGCGTTGATGGAAAAGGTGATATTTTCAAGAATGGGGGAAAGCCCGTAGGCTTTAGAAAGATTGTGTGCCGTTAACATGAGTTTACCCAGAGCGGTTGGTTTTAACGCCAACGCGCATTGCCCCGCAAGGGGAAAGTGTCAAAAATTAGGAAGAACGATTGGGTACACTCAGTCTGTCATGGCTTACCTCGAATGAAGTTGCCCCTAATTATCCAGAACTGCGCCAATCTGGCAAACTTGGGGGGAATGGGACGCTGATTTTCCTGATCTGCCTGATTGACCAACATTATATCAGGGTAATCAGGCGGATCAGCGTTCTATTTTTGTGTGTGCCACTCTTTTTTGAGGATTGAGCATCCTCAGATGCGAACGGGCGGCATCGTCAAATCGATTTAGCGGTCGGCCCACGGCAATTCGTTGCTTTGTCTGGAATATGTTATACTTCTCGCCGCTGGGGAAAGCCCCACACTTTAGCAACAAGATGTTTTGAATATTCCAGGTGGTGGCCCGACACAATTTGGTCGGGTTCTTTTTTTGCCACAGACACGCTCTTAACGCAATTCGCAATTGGTACGGGCAAGCTGTGGGCAGGATTTTGGCTGATGAACCGCGAGGTCACAGCCGCACAGTGGACGACTCAAAGCCAAGTTAGCCACAGAGAACACAGAGGGAAAAGAGAAAACTCTCTAAAAACCCTGTGACCTCTGAGGCCAATCAATCGAATCGGGACTCGCTGTCCCAGGAGCATGTCATGACAATTGAATTTAATGATTTAAACCTGCATCCGCAGTTGGTGCAGGCTGTAACCGAGCGTGGTTACACCGAGCCCACCCCCATCCAGGAAGCTGTCATCCCTGTGATGCTGACTGGCCAGGATGTTTTAGGCCAGGCACAAACTGGAACTGGCAAAACGGCCGCTTTCGCCCTCCCTATTTTGCACAATTTAACCCCCGGACTGGGTCACGTTCAGGCATTGGTTCTGGCACCGACTCGTGAATTGGGTATTCAGGTGGCAGATACGGTGGAGGCATACGGCCGTTTGCGCCAAGTTTCTGTGCTGGCCGTGTATGGCGGCACAGCGTATGGTCCCCAAATTGGCAGCCTGCGGCGCGGTGTGGATGTCGTTGTCGGCACGCCAGGGCGACTGCTGGATTTGCTCAAGAGCAAGAAGCTGGATTTGAGCCAGGTGCAAACGGTGGTGCTGGACGAAGCAGACGAAATGCTCAGCATGGGCTTCATCGAGGACATTGAAGCCATCTTGCAAGCAACGCCAAACGAGCGGCAGACGGCGCTCTTTTCAGCGACATTGCCGCGCCAGATTCGCCACTTAGCCGACAAGTACATGAATCAGCCAGAGGCGATTAGCATTGAGCGGTCGCAGCGCACCGTGGCCGCCATTGAGCAGCGCGCTTATCTGGTTAATGAGCAGGACAAGCTGGCGGCGCTGACCCGTTTGTTTGAAGTGGAACCCATCAGCAGCGCGCTGATTTTTGCCCGCACTCGCCTGGGAACGGCCGAATTGGCCAATGAGCTTACCGTACGTGGCTTTCCGGCTGAACCACTCAATGGCGATTTAAGTCAGCAGGCGCGGGAGCAGGTGCTCAATCGCTTCCGCCAGAACCAGATCAAGGTGCTGGTAGCTACCGATGTGGCCGCACGTGGTCTGGACATCGACGATATTTCTCACGTATTCAACTTTGATTTGCCCCAGGATGCCGAAATCTACGTCCATCGTGTAGGGCGGACAGGGCGGGCCGGTAAAACAGGCATAGCGCTGACGCTGGTGACGCCCAAAGAGCAGTGGCGGCTGCGCAAAATTGAGCAGTACACGAAGCAAAAAATTGAGTTTGCCACATTGCCCAGCATCGACGACATCAAAAACCGGCGGGAGTCGGAGCTGATGGAGAAAATGGCGATTTGGCTAAACCGGGGCCGCTGTGCCCGTGAGCGAGAGCTCGTCACTGAACTAGCCGAGCAGGGGCACGATTTATTAGAAGTTGCCGCCATTGCCCTCAAGCTGGCCCGTGCTGAGGAGAAGCAGCGTCCTATTGCTCGCATTAGCAAAGTTTCTGCCTCGCGGCCGCAACGAGGGAGACAGGATCGTTTTGGCAACGGCCGTAAACGGAAAAAGCGTACACCAGGTGGCAGCAGCCAAAGTACCCGTTCGCATGAGCGGGGCATGGTGCGCCTGAGCCTAGGCGCGGGGAGAACTGATGGCCTGCGCGTGAATGATGTGGTTGGCACAATTGCCTTCCACGCCGACATTCCTGGTTCTGCCATTGGTGCCATTCACATTCAGGATGAACATACGTTGGTGGACGTGCCGGAACAGTTTGCTAAGCAGGTGCTGGCCAAAACGGGCAGCTATCGGGTGCGCAAAAAGAAGCTCAAGGTTGAATTAGCTTAATGCAAAAAGCCTCATCGCGTTGATTGCGATGAGGCTTTTTTGATCAGTTAGGCGCTTTTTTAGCCCTGTTGGCGATGTGATCATGATTAAGCTGCTCGATGGTGTGGAAACGGCCGTTTTCATCCGCCAAAAATTTCAGCTTGATCAAAATGTTTTCTCCCATTACAAATAGATGTTCTGCAACGGGAATTAGTTCAATGGGAGGGCGTTCTCCTAGCTGAGAAAACAGGGTGCCATCCTTCACAAATATCTTGCGGATCATATGCTCGTTAATGATGTACTGTCCGGTGTAACTTTGCACTGTTTCCTTTGAGACCGGAATTGGCTCTGGAGCACGCAGTGGCTTGCCCAGTGCTTCAGCCAGTAGCTGGAAGGCTAGCAGTTCCGGGCTTTTGCTATCGTTGTTGGAGAGAACAACGACAAAGCTTTGGCTGGAAAGATCTCGGATGGCGTGGGTCGAAAAGCCATGAATCCCGCCGCTGTGCGAGACAAGGTGGTGCCCCTCATAGTTCATCGATGACCAGCCAAACCCATAGTGGGATAGCTCGCCATTGTTGAGCGTAAACGGTTTATAGGCGAGCGCTAAAGTTTCTTGTTTAAGCAATTTATCCGTGTAAAGGATGTTGTCCCAGGCGGCTAAATCGTATACGGTGCCCGCCAGTGATCCGGCGGCATATGGCTGGGTCATACTGACGTATTCTGAGTTCACATAGCCAGCAGGTGATTGACTGTAGCCAGATACGCGGCGAGGGATGATTTGTTGAGGCGTGTCGTAAACGGCCGTTTCCATCCCTGCCGGTTCAAAAATCTGGCTTTGGATAAATTCCGCATACGTCTGGCCGGAAAGTTTCTCGATGATGGCCCCCAGCAAAATGTAGCCGGAATTATTGTAGGCAAACTGTTCGCCAGGAGTAAACAGGCGAGGCTCATCCTGGAAGAACTCGACAAGCTCCGCTACGGTGAAATCATTGCGCCACAGTGAAAGCCAGCTTGGCATATCGGTGTAGCTGGTAATGCCAGAGGTGTGGGTGAGCAAATGCCGAATTGTAAAAGGCTGATCACCCACTGGATAGTCAGGCAGGTGTTTGGTGATGACGTCGTCGAGCTGGAGCTTGCCCTGCTCCAAAAGTATGAGGATGGCAACGGCCGTAAACTGCTTGGTAATCGAGGCATAGCGGAACACCATATCAGGCTCAATGGGGATTTGCCACTCCAGGTTGGCCATGCCCTGGCCTTTTGCGTAGACGATTTTGCCACCTTGCTTGACCAAAACAGCCGCGCCAGGCTCATCAGCAGCATAAACATCCGTTACCAGCGCCTCAAATTGCTCGGTTAAATTTGTCATATTTTCCTTTTCGGTGACTCGCTGCATGAATAACGGACAACTGCATACCGATTACGGATTACTGACTTTTGAGCGCATCGGCGACGCGGCGCAGGCGCTCTTCGGCGTCGCAGGCAATTTCTTCCATGCCGGGATGGTCTACCACGCCTAGCATTTGCTGCGGGTTGATGATGCTGATGTGGATACGGCCGTCCTCTTCCTGAGCCACCGTTACATTGCAGGGCAGCAACAGGCCCACTTCAGGAACCAGCGTCAGCGCTCTGTGGGCCAGTTTAGGGTTGCAAGCCCCCAGAATTTTGTACGGCCGAAAATCAACATCCAGCTTCTTTTTCAGGGTTGCCTTCACGTCAATTTCGGTAAGGACGCCAAAGCCTTCTTTTTTGAGTTCGTCGGTAACGGCGGTTATTGCCTCGTCGTATGAACTATTCAAATACACGTCAAATCCAAGTGCTTTACTCATGGTAACTCCCTAAAGTTAAGGCCGGTGCCTTGTTTAGCCCGGCAGGAAATGTCTACCTGTTGGCTCGTGTAGTTTCAAGCAGACAGATTGTAAGTGAAATAAAAGGTACGGGATTTTACGATCGATTGTGGAGAGGGCAAATTAGGGAAGGCAGGCCAGTCAGACTGCCTTCGAGGGGTCTTTCGGGATGATAGGAATGTAAGTCTCAGGAAACCGGTGCGCCATACATGGACGATTTAATCTCCATGCAGTCTCGGCGAATGCTGGAATCCGCATCAATAAGGGTGGCGATCTTTTCGTAGCCGTACAGCACGGTGGTGTGGTCCCGATTCCCTAGTTTTTCGCCGATTTGAGGCAGCGAGGCGTTGGTTTCGGTGCGGGCCAGGTACATGGCCATCTGGCGCGGGTAGGCGATGATTCTTTTGCGGCTGGCACCAATCAAATCCTCATTGGTGACGTTATAATATTTGCACACAGCTTCAAACACATGCTCAACCGTTAGTTTGTCGGGACGGTGCATTAAATCGGCCAGGGCCATGTTTACCAGCTCCATATTCACCCGTCCACCAGAAAGATGCGCGTAAGCCATCACCTTGTTGAAAGCACCTTCTAGCTCACGAATGCTGTGGCGCACCTGTTGGGCGATGAAATCCATCAGCTCATCGGGTACGGCTAAACCATTTGCTTCAGCCTTGGTTTGCAAAATTGCCTTGCGGGTTTCAATATCTGGCATTTGGATGTCGGCCATGAGGCCCCATTCAAAGCGGGATTGCAGACGTTCTTCTAGGGTGGCCATCGCTTTTGGGGCGCGGTCGCTGGAGATGACAACTTGTTTCCCCTGGCTGTGCAGCTCGTTGAAGGTATGGAATAGTTCTTCCTGGGTGCTTTCTTTCCCGGCGATGAATTGGATGTCATCAATCAGCAAAATGTCGGGTGTACGGTACCGTTCGCGGAACTGTTCCATTTGCTTGTTGCGGATGGATTGCACCAGATCATTAGTAAAGGTTTCTGAAGGAATGTAGCAGACTGTTAGCCCTTCTTGCTGGCATTTGTGGCCAATGGCATGCAATAAATGGGTTTTACCTAAACCCACGCCCCCATAAATGAACAGGGGATTATAAGTTTGCCCTGGGTGTTCTGCTACGGAAAGGGCTGCCGCATGGGCCAGTCGGTTGCTGGGCCCTACAACGAAGTTGCCAAACGTGAATCGGCGGGTGAGGTTGTTGTTATTGATGGGTGGGAGTAATTGGGGATCGTTTACGGCCGTTTCGTGCGCACTGTTGCCATTGAGATGAGGACGCACGCCGTTTTGAGCTGATGAGTCTGGCAAGGAGGATTCATCGGTGCAGACGACAAATTGAATATCAACAGGGCCAGCAGCGATGGCTGCTAAAGTGCGGAGAATGGTGTCTCTTAGTCGATTTTCAAGCCAATCTTTAGCATATGCATTGCGCACACCGATTACATAGATGTTATCTTTGTGCTGTAACAAGCTTGTATCCTTCAGCCAGGTGTTGAAGGTAGCTTTTGTCATTTGCAGTTCTAGTTCACCCAGAGTGGCTTTCCACGCATTCTCAGGAATCATAAACACACCATTACATGATTGAAATCACAATTGCATACCGGCCAACAGGCGCGCGAATAGATACGGCCGTTCGCCAAGGCAAAATATCAAATTGTGCGATCTGAATTATACTGGCCGCTGTTTACAGTTGGTGGGTGTTTAGAAGTCCCTCTACCCAAAAGAATGTCGCCACAAACGCAATTTGTCTAATTGCCCCATCAGCTCAAACAAAACTGATGAAAACTCCCCATTTTAATAGAGACAAAAAGAAAAAAATTGATAGCCCCTCTTGGCTTCAACTTATTGGCGGCAAATCTATGCAGATTATTGTGCAACGGCATAATCATTCTAACAGATGGCTTGTTGTGACGCAATGGAAAATCGCCCCAATTGCCTTAAAAGCTTGTAGATTTTTAGACTTGCTGAATCTTAAAAAAAGTTTTTTTTAAGGTTGATGGCTTGACAAATCAAAACAGTGCCAACATGTAGGTCGGTTTGGTGGGCGATCCCCATATATATGGGAAAATTGGGTAGTATTCGGGTACTAAACCCCTTATCTTGGTACACCATTTTGTAACAAGATAGTGGTTATTTTGCTTAAGAAAATACGCTTTTGTGTATTAGCTATGAAAAATTTGTGAATTGGTTTTTTATTAAAGCCGATCTCAGCTTAAGTTGCCTAAATTGAGAGAAGTTTTAGAAAACTGTCAATATGTTGGCCATAAAATTGTGGTTAAAAAATATGCTCCTTGAATATTCTTGACAGCCCCTGGTGGGTGTGTTAGATTGCCTGAGATAAGGTTTTTGACCAAATAACTAAAGGTGAATCATGCCGGAAATTGAAGCGTTGCCTGATGGTACTTCTCATCAACGTCACAATTTAAACCATCAAGCCATTGAAGATTATCTAAAAACAATCTATATGCTGGCCCAAGATGAATCACCGGTATCTACGTCGCGTATTGCTGAGGCTAGAGATGTAAAACCAGCGTCAGCCACCAGTATGATCAAGCGTTTGGCCAATTTGAAGATGGTGGATTACGAGAAGCATTACGGCGTGACGTTAACTAGTGCCGGGGAAAAGCTGGCTTTGGAAGTGATTCGGCATCACCGTTTAATTGAGCTTTATTTGATGGAAGCGTTGGGCTTTTCCTGGGATGAGGTGCATGAGCAGGCGGATATTTTAGAGCATGTCATTAGCGAAAAGCTCGAAGAGCGTATTGCGGCAGCGCTCAATCATCCTGAGTTTGATCCCCACGGCGACCCGATTCCGGCCAAAGATGGCAGCATGGCCTTGGTGGATGTGGAACTGCTTTCAACGGTGCCTGCAGGGCAGACAGTGTGGGTGCGTCGCATTCTGGATGATGCGAACAGTGAACTGCTCCGTTACCTGGCCGATATGGGATTAACGCCAGGAACGGCCGTAACCGTTCAATCCGTTGCCCCATTTGAAGGCCCCCTTACCCTACTTGTTGATGATGAAACCAAAGTGATAGGCCGCAATGTAGCCGCCTCTGTTCTGGTTGAACTCGACTGATCACCCTATTTTTAATAATTGTAATTGATGTCTGCCTGCGCCAGCGGCGGCAGTTTCACGTCTTTGGTCGATAATATTGGATTGGTGAGGGGCCATTGAATGCCAATTTGGGGATCATTCCAGATGATGCCTCGGTCTGTTTCTGGTTTGTAATAATTGGTAGCTTTGTAGAGAAGATCGGCCGTATCGCTGAGCACACAAAAGCCGTGGGCAAAACCGGGGGGGACGTAGAGAAGACGGCCGTTTTCCGCCGACAACCGTTCCCCAACCCATTGACCAAACGTAGGCGATCCTCGCCGAATATCTACCGCCACATCAAAAATCTCGCCAATAACCACTTTTAATAACTTTCCCTGGGCAAATGGATCCTTTTGGTAATGCAAGCCTCGCAAAACGCCTTGAGTCGAGCGTGAATGATTGTCCTGCAAAAAGCGCGGCGTAATGCCTTTGGCAGCAAACGTTTCATATTGATACGTCTCCATAAAAAAGCCGCGTGAATCACCAAATCGCTCTGGTTCAACCAAAATGACTTCGGGGATAGCTAGTGGGTGGAAATGAAAAGGCATGAATGAAATCCTCCAAGATATTGATCGCAAAAGCAAATGCGCCAGAATTATAGCACTGTTCCGCTTGATTCGACGCTGCCTGTTCTTTGGCTACAATTCAGCCGCCCCAAAATGGGCATCTAAATTGTGAAGGAGCAAAAATGAGCTTTGATACTCAGCCACAAATTGCCTTAAATGATATTGTCCAATTTCCCTTACCAGGCCAAAATGTTCCCGGATCAATGACGTTTAGTCCAGACGGCCGTTTCCTCACCTATCTCTTTAGCCCTGATGGGAATCTGGTTCGACAACTGTATGCCTTTGATTTGGAAAGCGGCAGCCAGCGCCTGCTCATTGCGCCACCGACGGGCAGTGACGATGAAGAAAACCTGTCGTTGGAGGAAAAACTGCGCCGTGAGCGGCTGCGGCAGCGAGAATTGGGCATCACCCGGTACGAATGGTCGGCTAAAACGGGCCAGATGTTGCTGCCTTTGCCCGACGGTTTGTACGTGTTTGATGAGGAAGATGCGCCAATACGGCCGTTACTCACCAAGCCAGTTCACCCCATCCAGGACCCCCATTTTTCCCCTGATGGCCAATGGGTAGCCTTTGTGCAAGATGCCGAACTGTACGTCATTCCCGCTACGGGTGGGGAAGCGCAGCAAATCACCAGCGGGGCACGCGGCACCGGCAAAACCAATGGTCTGGCCGAATACATCGCCCAGGAAGAAATGGGACGCAATCGGGGTTACTGGTGGTCACCAGACAGCCAGAAGCTGGCTTTTGTGGAAGTGGATGAGACACACATCCCCGTTTACCGCATTGTACACCAGGGCAAAGATGGCCTGGGCGATGGCGCACAAGAAGATCACCGCTATCCGTTTGCCGGAATGCCTAATGCGCGGGTGCGGCTGGGCGTGGTCACCCGCGACGGCGGTGACGTGCAATGGCTGGACTTAGGCGACGACCCGAATATATATCTGGCGCGGGTGAAATGGCTGCCAAACGGCCGTCTCACGGCCCAAATCCTCAACCGGGAGCAAAGCCAGCTGGACCTGCTGGAATTTGATCTGGCAACGGGCCAAAAGCGTCGGCTGTTGCACGAAACCAGCGACATCTGGATCAATTTGCACAACATGTTTCATCCGCTCAAAAAGCTGGCTGAACATGAAGCAGGCGGTTTCATTTGGGCTTCAGAGCGCACTGGGTTCCGCCATTTGTATGTGTATGATGCAGACGGGAATGAAATACGGCCGTTAACCCAGGGCAATTGGCAAGTAGATAGTCTGGCTGGTGTGGATGCAAAAAATGAAGTCGTTTATTTTATGGCCAGCAAAGAGACGCCCACTGAGAGTCACCTGTACCAGGTGTCGTTGCTGGGTGGTGAACCGCACCGGCTCACGACAGAACCAGGGATGCACAGTGTGGTGCTGGACATTAAACGCAAGCGTTTTGTTGATGTGCAGCAGTCAATTGAGAATTCGCCGACGCTTGTGTTACGTTCGCTGGCAGACGGCCGTTTACTTACCAACATCTTCACCCAGCCAGATGAACGCATTGCCCAGCTCAATCTGCCCACGCCACAGATGGTGACCCTGCAAAATCGGGCTGGTGTAGCGCTCTTTGGCGCTATCTATCGGCCGCCGACCAGCTTTGGCAATGGGCCATTTCCCACCATTGTCAGCGTGTACGGTGGGCCACACGCCCAGCGAGTGACCAACAGTTGGGCGCTCACCGTGGACATGCGTGCCCAATATTTGGCCAGCCAGGGCTTTTTAGTCTTCAAGCTGGACAATCGAGGCAGCGCCCGACGTGGCCTGGCGTTTGAAGCCCCCATCAAGCACAACATGGGGGATGTGGAAGTGGCTGACCAGGTGGATGGCGTGCGCTGGCTGGTGGCGCAAGGGCTGGCCGATCCGGCGCGCGTGGGCATTTACGGTTGGAGCTACGGTGGCTATATGGCAGCGATGTGCCTGGCTCGCGCGGCCGAAACCTTCCAGGTGGCTGTGGCTGGTGCCCCCGTCACCCATTGGGATGGCTACGATACTTGCTATACGGAGCGGTACATGGGCCTGCCGCAGACCAATCCAGACGGCTACAAAATCAGCAGCGTGATGCACCATCTGGACAAAATGACGGGCAAATTGCTGCTGGTGCACGGTCTTATCGACGAAAACGTGCATTTCCGCCACACGGCGCGGCTGATCAATGGACTCATAGCCGCAGACAAGCGATATGATCTGCTTTTGTTCCCGGATGAACGCCACATGCCACGCAAGGCAGACGGCCGTTACTATATGGAAGAGCAAATTGCGGACTACTTCAAAAAACATTTGATGTGAAAGGAATTAAATGATTAAAGCACTTATTTTTGATATGGATGGCACCATTGTGGATAACATGGGGGTGCATACGGCCGTTTGGCTGGAAATCCTGGCTGAGTTTGACGTTACCATGACCCGTCTAGAATTCCAGTCCGTCTCCGCTGGTATGACCAACCCAGAACTACTCCGTCTGCTGGTGGACCCAGCCATGACCGACGAGACCGTCGCCACCATTGCTCAACGCAAGGAAGCGCGTTACCGTGAGGAGTATGCATCCCTCATGGAGCCATTGGCTGGGCTGCTGCCGCTGCTGCGCCAGGCGCGGCAGGCAGGCCTGGTTTTGGCCGTGGCCACGGCCGCGAATCAGGGCAACATCGATTTTGTGATGAATGGTTTACAGATGTGGGATTGTTTTGATGCGATTGTGGGAGCTGATGACGTTGCCAGGGGGAAGCCACACCCTGATCTTTTTTTGCTGGCAGCGGAGCGGCTAAACGTGCCGCCAGCAGACTGTTTGGTGTTTGAAGACGCCATGACGGGGATTGAGGCAGGTCGCCGCGCCGGGATGTCGGTGGTGGGCGTGGCCACATCTCACAGCACGGCGGAGTTGGCCGCACAGTCTGGTGTGCGGAAAACAATTACAGATTTTAGCCAACTTCAGTTAGACGATTTGTTTGCTTAATTTGTGGATCATTTGCGCAGGAGCAGATTGATAACGCCCATGTTTTGCATCAGCTGCTCAGTAAGGATTTGCAAATGATCTGGTTGGTGGGTGAGATCGGTTAAACGGCCGTCCAATTCAATCGCTTCCATTTTTGTGAAGCCAAAGGAACGAACTTCGTTTAGCGCGGCAATAGGATCGTGTCCAAATGCTTTTAGCGCCTGCGGATTGAATTCCATTACCAATATTAGGTTGGGCGAGTTGGCGATGGTGCGTTTCATGCCGCGCAGTGCGCCAATTTCTGCGCCTTCAATATCCATCTTGACCAAGTCAACCTGTTCGATGCCTTGCTGGGCCAAAAAATCATCTACAGGCGAAGTGCGCACGGTGAAAGTTTGGGCCGCAAATGTTTGCCCAATGCGGGGGGCAATGTCGGTGTCGTGGGTTTGGGATTTTTGCAGGGCGGCCATCGACTCATCGTAATGCAGCGACCCGCTGGCGGACATCATGAGATAGTCGTGCAGTTCGGCGGTGCCTTCATGTTCGGCCAGGGCCAGTTGTACGGCCGTTACCTGCGGCAGTCGTCTCACATTGTTTTGTAAAGTGGCAAAAGTGCGGGGATGGGGTTCAAAGGCGAAGATACGGCCGTTCCTTCCCAAAATCTTCGCGTAGCGACGAGAGTAGTAGCCGACATGCGCCCCAATATCCAACATCGTCATGCCGGGTGCTGCCAGCTTATCCAGTTGGGAAATTGTTTCTACTTCGTGCCGATTTGTTAGCAGCTCCAGGCGAAACCAAAACGGATCGTCTGGCATCGTGCGAAAGCCGCTTACCCGTTCTAAAAGGGGAATCGCGCCGTGAGTCATTAGCCAATGGGTGGCTGCATGGGCAGAATGGAATCGTTTTATTGTTTTTCGGTAGAGTCGAAGACTCAAATTTGAGATGCTCATGGCCCCACTTTTACCAGAAAACGGATTTGTGAGCGAATTTTAGGCCCAAATCAAGAAAAAAGATGAACTGTTGGACAAAGGTTACAAATAGAGGATAATTCTATCTTAATATTTCAAATTCCATGCGTGCCAGGTTCCTGTGTTACAGAGTGGAAATAATTTACGGAAACCGTCAAAAAAGTTGAGCGGTTTCGTTCAGGAGACATAACTTTGTCTAAGAAAATTTATGTAGGAAACTTGTCGTTTCAGGCGACAGAAGATGATGTACGCGATATGTTTGAAGCGCACGGCACGGTGGAATCGATTGCAATGATCAATGATCGTGACACCGGTCGTTTTCGTGGTTTTTGCTTTGTAGAAATGCCAGATAGTGAAGCCTTGTCAGCGATTGAAGCGTTGGATGGTGTTGACAAAGACGGCCGTACTTTGCGTGTCAATGAAGCCCGTCCCCGTGAAGATCGTGGCGGTGGCAATCGCGGTGGCGGCGGCTACCGTGGTGGCGGCGGCAATCGTGGCGGTGGTAATCGCGGCGGTGGCAATCGTCGGGACAATTACGGCGGCGGCGGTGGTCGCGGCTGGGGATAAAATAGCATCCCTACAATTTAAGAATTAGCATGAAAGACCAGATTGAAAAATCTGGTCTTTTTTTGTTTTAAGTCGTTTGTGAAGATACAGCTAGGACGATTCCGTTTTGGCTGAGTTGGCGCAAGACACGGCTTTGGGCGTATTTGTCTTATTCTTTATGAAGATTCACGGTAAATTTGTAGCAGTTGCAGCGCGGCGGTAGTCGGCGACAGGGTGCCCTGCCGGACGGCCGTTTCCAACTCTGGTAACGCATCTTGTATGGCAGATTGGTCGTAAAAATCCCGCTTGAGCTGTTCGGCGATGACCGAGTGCAGCCACGCTTGCAGCTGGGCTTCGCGGCGAGCTTGCCACGCCCCGGAGACGGTCATCTTCTCTTGAAATGATTCAATCACCGACCAAATCTTGTCGATGCCTGTGCCTTCCAGCGCCGAACCAACGTAAGCGCGAGGGTACCAGCCTTCTGTGGCAGGCGTCAGGTAGTGCAGGGCGCGGTTGTACTCCGTGCGGGCTGCTTCTGCCCTGATCTTGTTTTCCCCATCGGCCTTGTTGATCAAAATGGCGTCGGCAATCTCCACCACTCCTTTTTTGATGCCTTGCAGCTCGTCTCCCGCCCCGGGCACCAGCAGCAGCAGGAAAAAATCAACCATCGCGCGCACGGCGATTTCGCTTTGGCCGGTGCCTACGGTTTCCACCAAAATCACATCGTAGCCTGCGGCTTCACACACCAGGATCGATTCCCGTGTTTTGCGGGCGACGCCACCCAACATGCCGCCGGTGGGCGACGGCCGTACAAAGGCATTTTCTTCTCGCGTGAGCATCTCCATCCGGGTTTTGTCCCCTAAAATGGAGCCTTTGGTAATGGAACTGGTGGGGTCCACAGCCAGCACCGCCACTTTGTGTCCTGTTTGTACCAGCTTTAACCCTAGCGTCTCGATCAACGTCGATTTGCCTGCGCCGGGCACGCCAGTAATGCCTACTCGGATCGATTGGCCTGTATGGGGCAGCAGCTGACTCAGCACTTCCTGGGCTTGCTCAAAGTGGTGCGGTGCGTTGCTTTCTACCAGCGTAATTGCACGAGCCAGCATCACCCGGTCCCCAGCCAGCACACCCTGGACGTAATCTTTTGTACTGAGTTTGCTCATGAGGATAATGGTAGCGGAAACGGCCGTTCCTGCACACTTCTTGGCGATGATATTTTTATGGAAAAAGTGAAAACTAAATGGTATGATTTGTCAACTTTGTGTGCCATGGGGATGCAGAACAAACCCAACAAATTGTTTACATAAAAATTTCATCACTTAAGTAATTCATGAAGGAGCCATGTCAATGAGGAGCACATTCAAGTATTCCCAATTGCGATTAGCGATTTGGTTAATTTTGTTTGGTTTGATGATTAGTTTTATGGGGATGGGGGGAACGGCCGTTGAAGCAAACTCTCAAGTTAGTAAAGATGTTTCTATGATAGAGCAGAACAGTATGAATGATGTATTGGGGGGAACGGCCGTTTCTCAAGCATGGGATGCCAGGTTTCATCTTCCAGGTCTTGGCCATGAATATTGCTCTAACTTCGATTGTTTGGGAAGCGTCTTTGCCGTTGCGGTTGATGGCACAGATGTATATGTTGGTGGAAATTTTAGTTTTGCCGGGGCAACCCCAGCAAACAATATTGCCAAGTGGGATGGGTCTACCTGGACCGCTTTAGGTGAAGGGGTAAATGAGCCGATCCGCGCGATGAAAATTATTGGGGATGATATTTACGTAGGAGGAGAATTCACTCAAGCAGGAACCGTTAGTGCAAATCATATTGCTAAATGGGATGGGAGCAATTGGTCATCGCTGGGAGGTGGATTAAATGCAATTGTGCATGATATAGAATTTGATGATGACACCCTTTACGTGGGCGGCAATTTTACTGATGCCGGTGGTGCTAGCGCAAACTATATTGCTCAATGGGATGGAACACAATGGGCTGCGGTTGGGGTTGGTATGGATGATATTGTCCTGGAATTGGCAGTTTCTGGGTCAGAACTTTATGCGGGT
Source organism: Promineifilaceae bacterium (SeqCode) (assembly GCA_050292445.1). GTDB lineage: Bacteria > Chloroflexota > Anaerolineae > Promineifilales > Promineifilaceae > Leptofilum. The sequence goes on from JBNKLQ010000025.1 coordinate 32,031, forward strand.
GGCCTTTTTACAATGGCAGGTGGGCAACTTGTTAATCATGTCGCCCGCTGGGATGGCAATAATTGGAATGCATATGGTGCAGGTGTGGATGGGCCAGTGCGGGCAATTGCTATAAACGGGGATAATTTCTACATTGGTGGAGAATTCAATAGTAACAATATAGCACAATGGGATATCACCTCATCAACATGGATACCAGTAGGAGGTGGAGTTCACCATGGTGGGTTTGGTGGTGAAGTTTGGGACATGTTATTTGTTGGGATCGATCTTTACGTTACGGGTGATTTTCATACTTCTGGTAGTAATCCCCTTGGCTCTAATCCTAATATTGCTCGATGGGATGGTAGTGATTGGACGGGATTAGGACTTGTGTCGCTTGAAGGCTGGAGCCTTGCTTATTCTAATGGAGACTTGTATTTAGGGGGGGCAATTTATTCCGCAGAGAATATTTGGACCACAGGTATTGCGAAATGGGATGGCACTCTTTGGAGTCCGTTAGATGATGGGCCAGCGAAGGGCCTAAATAATGATGCAAAAGCGCTTGCTGTTTTTGGTGATAATGTTCTTATTGGTGGCTCATTTGTTCGTGCTGGGCAAACCCCTGTAGACAAAATCACCAGTTGGGATGGTAATGATTTGACAGCACTTGGAGCAGGTGTGACTGATATTTTCGCGGCTTTTTATGATAATGGAAGAGTAGAGGACATTGCGACTTTAGGGCAAAATGTTTATGTCGGAGGATTTTTTAGCGGCATTGGGGGGATAGAGGCAAATAGCTTAGCCAAATGGGACGGAAATCAATGGTCAGATATGAATGGAGGTGTTTTGAGTGATCCAACATATGCCGGGAGCGTTTTTGATATGGAAGTTGTTGGTGATGAGCTGTACATTGCTGGCAGTTTCAATAGCGTGGCTGGTGTATCGGCAAACAGTATTGCCAAGTGGGACGGTATGCAATGGACAGATTTGGGCGGAAATTTATCTATTGCTGGAATATATAGTCTGGAAATTGTGGGAGACGATCTCTATATTGGTGGGGTTATTCAACTTGATGGGGACAGCACTTTTGTGGATATAGCTCACTGGAACGGAAACCAATGGGAGCCCATGGGAGATGGTTTTAATGATGAAGTTTATGCTTTAGAAGTCTATGACGGTGATTTATATGCTGGTGGACGATTTACGATGTCTGGAGCAACGGCCGTCAATCATATTGCTCGGTGGGACGGCACCGAATGGTTGCCACTTGGTGCTGGTGTAGATGACAAGGTTTATGCTTTAACCAGCCACGATCAGTTATTATATGTAGGCGGGGCTTTTGAAAATGCTGGTGGTACGCTTGTGTCAAGCTTGGCTGTTTGGGATGGTATCCAGTGGGCTTCTGTAGCGGGCGGCATAACTGGAGAACCAAGTTCTGTCGTTCATGATATATTATTCAAGGGTAATGAAATGTATGTTGCCGGTTCATTTACAAAAGCTGGGGATGTGGCTTCCTATCATTTTGCCAGACTGGCACCCGCACTTACCGAAAAGTCCTATTTACCCCTTATTACAAAACCCTAAACACGCTCGCTGGCAGGATAGGTTAGTCGGCAAAATTTGGAACCTGGTCGTTTTTCTCAAAAATGACCAGGTTTTTTTTTCTTCAGGCGGCTTTTAAGACGCCTGCCATTTTGGCTTGGTTTTTGACTCACTATACAATCGGTGGCGTTAGCCCGATCAATAATCAAATGGTAGAGGTAACTATGCGGCCCAGCCTGAATGTTGTTTCCCCTGAACTAATCACCCAAATTTTGGACGAAGCCAAACGCATTTTAAGCGAGATTGGCATCGAAGTGCGTGGTCCAGCGCTGCGCCAGCGACTGTTGGATTACGGTCTAAAACTGGATGATGCTGGGGAGCGTATCTTGTTCCCGGCAGATGTTGTGGAGTGGGCTATTGGAGTCACGCCCTCGTCGTTTACCCTGTATGACCGGCAGGGATTGCCCCACGCCGAGTTGGGCGGAGACAGGGTGCATTTTGTGCCTGGCTCCAGCGGCCTCAAGGTGCTGGATCACCGCACCGGGGAAACACGGCTGGCCAATACGGCCGATTTTGTAGAATACGTGCGCCTTACCGATGGTCTGGAACACATCGCTTACCTGGCCACCGCCTTTTCCACCAACGCCGACATCGAAGCCGACGTGTCTGATGCCTGGCGACTTTATCTATGTCTTACCAACTCGCTCAAGCCGGTGGTATCTGGCGCTTTTACGGAACATGGCGTGCCACGTATGGCGGAGATGATGACCCTCTTCCGCCAGGATCGGGCCGATTTAATGGCCCGCCCCATGTCGATTTTTACCATCACGGCCACCGGCAACTTCCGCTACAGCGAAGATTCCTGCCAGAACCTGCTGGACTGCGTGGAGATGGGCATTCCCGTGGAGATTGTGCCCGTCACGCTCATGGGGCTGATTGCCCCGGTGACGCTGGTTGGGGCGACAGTGTTCCACACGGTCGATGTGCTGGCCGGATTGACGATGGCTCAAATTGTGCGTCCCGGTGCGCCGGTGTTGTTTGGTGGTGCGCCCGCTGCCTTCCACATGAAAGCGGCTACTTCTCCGATGGCGGCCATTGAAGCGCTGCATTTGGATGTGGCGTATACGGCCGTTGGCAAGCACCTCAATCTTCCCACCCAGGCGTACATGGCTCTCAGCGACGGCAAATTTTTGGATGCTCAGGCGGGGGCGGAAACCTTTGGCAGCGCTTTGCTGGCGGCCTTAGCCGGGGTCAACTCGGTTTCTGGGCCGGGAATGTTGGATTACGTGCTGGTGTTTAGCCTGGAAAAGCTGGTAGTGGACAATGATCTGTGTGGCCAGGCACTCCATTTTGTGCAGGAATTGAAAGTGCAAGAGGATTTACCGACGGTAGATTTGGTGCGCCAGCTTTTGGATGAACATCATCTGATCACTGCCGAACATACCCTTACGCATTGGCCGCAGTCGCTTTACCTCCCAGATGAGGTGATTGATCGGCTGAATCGGGAAAATTGGCAGAAGGCTGGCTCCCCCACATTGGCGCAGCGGGCCAAAACGGCCGTAACCCAACGCCTCGCCGCCTACACCCCCATCGAAACAGATGCCAAGCTCGATGCCGAAATGCGCCGTCTTATCAAAGCAGGCATGAAGGCAGATGTTCCACTGCCCACTGTACCCAAACATCCTTCTCAAGCATCAAAAGCTGATAATAGCTCGCCCCGCACCCGCCGCTTCCGTCGCTAAGCATTCGACAACCGACAATCTTCGATAAGATTTCCTTATTTGCATTATTGCAACGACTAATACAGCCGCCTCCTTTACCATGTCCCCAATATGGGCGACTTACCTGCTTAACCATTAACTATTTGTAGGAGGTAAAGGGTATGGAAGAGA
>JBNKLQ010000026.1:0-34438 GCA_050292445.1 Promineifilaceae bacterium (SeqCode)
GCCGGCGTGCGCGATTTTGGCATGGAATTATTGGCTGCACCTCAAGTCAATGGTGAAACGGTCTACTACTCGGTCTTAATTGTGCCTGCTGACAGCACGGCACAAAGCATAGAAGATTTGCGCGGCGGCACGTTTGCCTTTACCGATCCCATGTCTAATACAGGCCGTAACTATCCCACCTATCTTATGCGACAGTTAGGTGAGACCCCGGAGCATTTTTTCGGGCGCACCTTTTATACCTACAGCCATGATGATGCTGTCCGTGCCGTAGCCAACCATGTAGCCGATGGGGCGGCGGTAGACAGCCTTGTCTACGAATATGTGCTGGCTCGCCATCCAGAATTGGGGCAGCGCACAAAAGTTATTCATCGCTCGTCTCCTTTTGGTATTCCTCCCGTGGTCGTAAGCCCTCACGTTCGGCCCCAGCTCGCTGCTCTACTGCAAACGATTCTGATTCAGATGGCGGACGATCTTGCTGGCCAAGATGCCTTGGCCGCGGCTGGTTTTGAGCGTTTTGTTCTCATCACCGATGAGGCTTATGATTCTGTGCGCGAATTAGAGGACGCCGCCGCTCCAGCTGAGAAATGATGTCAATTTCCCCAAGAAACACACTCAGGGCCATTTTCCAGAAACTTTGGAGGTATGTCGGCGCGGTGAGCGTCCGCACTAAGATTATGGGGATTGTTTTGGTGTTGGTTGTATTACTGGGGGTGGGCATCACGGTTCAAGTGCGCATTGTTTTGCAAAATGCGCTTGTCAGCAAGTTGCAGGAGCAGAGTGTTTCTATCACCCGCGATGTGGCGGCCCGAGCAACGGATCTTATTCTTATTAATGATCTGTTTGCCCTGCACCAACTCTTGGTCGAAACGCAGACCAATAACCCGGATGTCCGGTATGCCTTTATTGTTGATGAGGAAGGCGAGATCATTGCCCATACCTTTGGCAGTGGTTTTCCCGCAGATCTCCTGGCAGCAAACGCCGTTGCGCCGCAAGCACATCACGAAACGCAAGCTCTGGCTACGGACCAAGGGCGGATTTGGGATACGGCCGTACCCATCTTCGACGGGCAAGCTGGCGTGGCTCGTGTTGGCCTGTCCGAAGAAAGCATTCAGGCGACTGTAACCACACTCACCAGCCAGATGTTATTGACCACGGTAATGGTATCGGCCGTGGGCATTGCTGCGGCCACACTGCTCACCTGGATTGTGACTCGTCCCATTCTGAACCTGAAGCAAGCGGCTCAAGCTGTCGGTAAAGGTGATTTTGACCAGTATGTGACGCCCTGGGCCGGAGATGAGATTGGGGAATTATCTCAAGCTTTTAATACGATGACGGCCGACCTAGCTCAGGCCGACCGTGAACGAAAAGAGCGGGAACAATTACGAACTCGGCTGTTAGAACAGGTCATCACCGCTCAGGAAGAAGAGCGTAAGCGCATTGCCCGTGAACTGCACGACGAGACGGGGCAATCGCTCACATCGCTGATGGTCCGCTTGCAAACGATGAATCAGCAATGTCCAGTGCCGGAGTTGAAACCCCAAATGGAAGAGGTACGCCAGTTGATCGCGCAAACGCTGGACGGCGTTCACAATCTGGCCGTTGAGTTAAGGCCCAGCGTGCTGGATGATTTGGGATTAGAAGCGGCTTTGCAGCGCCATATTCAGGATTACCGCCGCCGATTTCATCTGGACATCGATTTTGTTGCCGTTGGACTGGACGAGCGGCTGCCTCCGGCCGCAGAAACGACGCTTTACCGTATTGTTCAGGAAGGGTTGACCAATATCGCCCGTCATGCTCAGGCACGCACCGCCAGTATTATGTTAGAACGGCGAAACGGCCGTGTCCGTGTCATTATCGAAGATGACGGGAAGGGGTTTGCTCTCCACAAGGCGGCCAGCAGCGGTCGCTTGGGCTTATACGGTATGCGGGAACGGGTCGAACTACTCAACGGAACCTTCACCATTGAGTCTGAACCAGGGCAAGGGACAAGTGTTTTTGTTGAGGTGCCGTTGTGACGCAAATTCGTATTTTGTTAGCCGATGATCATGCTGTTTTGCGCAGCGGGCTGGCCGCCTTGCTCAATGCCCGCAGCGACATCACCGTTGTCGGCGAAGCAGCCGATGGGGCGGAACTCCTTACCCAGGCCCAACAAACCGAGCCAGACCTGATATTACTTGACCTGACGATGCCTCGACTGGGTGGATTAGAAGTGCTGCCGCTGCTGCGCCAGCGCGTTCCTGATGCCCGCGTGCTTATCCTCACCATGCACCATGATGAAAGTTATTTGCGTCAGGCACTGAAAAACGGTGCCGCAGGTTATGTGCTAAAGAAAGCAGCCGACATAGAACTGATCGCTGCCATTCAAGCCGTCATGCGCGGCGACGTCTATGTTCACCCCTCCATGACCCGAGTATTGCTCGACGACATGGTTGCCGAAGAGGATGATCCTTGGCCCCATGAGGAAGGTTTGTGGATGACGTTAAGCGACCGGGAACAAGAGGTATTGCAGTTGGTCGCCCTGGGTCATACCAGCAAGGAGATTGCCGACCAATTGACCTTAAGTGCCAAGACCGTGGACACTTACCGAGCACGGGGGATGGAAAAACTGGGTTTGCACACCCGGGCTGCGTTGGTACGTTTTGCATTGGCAAACGGGTTGCTTGAATGAAGCGACAAGCAAGGCCACGAATATTGGCGACAGCTATCCTCACCTTTCTACTCTAAGGTGACCCCCAAAGTCAAAACCACAGATCGACAAAGATAAGATACCAAACCAGGTCACAGAAACTTCTATATTCGCCGACAGTGTATTATCGGCATACAACACGGTACCTTCTCCCTGCACGTTTCAGCAAAGCGATCTTGCCACGCAGCCTAGAAAGCTGAATGTACGCCAACTTTAGGCAATCTATTGCTGGATGGAGTCGCCTCAAATACGTCACCACAGGCAGCCACACTCATACAGCGGTTCGCGGTAAAAATCGCTCGTACCGTTCTAAGGGAAAGGTGTGATGTCGATTTTACTCTCTTACCTGGCTATGGTTTTCTGTGTAAAAAGCCACTTCACAGCCTAACAAACGGTTTTGCAAACGATCTTGATTATTATTTATCTCAAGTAAAGACAAACGCCGTCCTTTGAAATATGTGTGTGTCCCGAAAATACGGTGGTTACCGTAGTAGCTTGTCATGCTGGCGAAGTAAGTAGGATGACCCCCAACAAGGATTAAAGTCTCAATGAGCGAACAAACAAATACTACAAATGACCAACAAGCATTTATTGATTATGCGCCCGTCGGCGAGAATTTGGAACACGTGCCAATCACTGTTAGACCCCAGCTTTTTTATTACGTTGCCAGGATGGGTTTCCTGCCGAATACCTTAAAACTTTACCTGCATACGCCCTGGATTGCGGAGCATATTTTTAAGCTCAATAACGCTGTGATGCGTGACGAGCGCAATTCGCTGAGTGAACATTTGAAGTATCGCCTGGCGTTGCTGGCTAGCCGAGATAATGAGTGTCCGTATTGCACGGCGCATAATGTCTTGACCTTGAAGCGACGTTGGGAGCATGGCGATGAGGAGTTAGAACATATCCTGAATTTGGATGAACCTGCCGATGAACGCGAGGCGGTCGCGATGGAGTTTGTTCATCAAGCCAGCCTCGACCCGGCTGGAGTCACTGACGAACTCCGAGCCAAACTGGCCAATCATTTTTCTAATCAAGAAGTGATGGAGATCGTTTTGATTGTCGGTTTTTGGAAGATGTACAACACAATGCACCTGGCGATGGCCGCTCCGATAGAAGATCCTGCATTGGAATATCGCGATTGGGTCAAGTTTGGCCAGTAACTGCTACAGTCTGACAGAGAAGGCATTTTCAAAACCTTGATTTTGGTTGTTTCATCAATATTCGATTTTCGATGATTGGTCGAACTTGGTTTTTTAACATTTACTCTTTTGCGTTGGTTTTCATAGTTTTCTTAGATTGAATAGGAGCAGATACGGATGAAACTTACAAAGCTGTTTTACGTGTTATTGACGATCTTATTATTAGCACTAATCGCCTGTGGCGGTGACACGCAATCAACGGAAGAACCTCCTAACGAGCCAGCTGAGGGAGAGCAAGAAGAAGCTGCACCTGTTGAGGAAGAAGAGGTGGTCGAAGAACCAGCAGAAGAGGTTATGGAAGAGGCATCGCCGATCACTATCGGCCTGATTACAGACCTGTCTGGGCGCTTTGTGACCTTTGGTAAGGATATTGACCTGGCAACCACTTTGGCAGTCGAAGCTGTGAATGAGGCAGGTGGCGTCAACGGGTCTATGTTGCAAATCGAAGTGATCGATACTGGTGGTGAACCGGACCAGGCCGTTATTGGCTTGCGTGAATTGGCAGATAATGGTGTCTTTGCCGTCAGTGGTCCGCTATCATCAGGTGAAGCGGAGGTGGTGTTCGTGCAAGCAGCCCAGTTGGGTGTTCCACTGATGACCGGCACGGCCAACAAAGAGGGTATCACCGAGTTGGGTGAGGGCTGGGCCTTTCGCAATACGGCCACCAACACAGCGCTGTACAGTGTCGCGCTGCCGGCCTGGGCAGAAGCATACGGAATCGAAACGGCCGTTCTCGTCTATGACGAAGCAGAACCAGTCTCAGCAGCTGCTGCCCAATTCTCTATTCCTGGTGTAGCCCCTCAGGTGGGTATCGAGATTGTCAATGCCGATGACCCCATCACCTTTGCCCGTGGGCAGACAGATTTCGCTACGACGGTGCAGCGCATCAAGGATACTGAAGCAGATGGTATTATCCTGATGTCGGCTCCATCGGAGGCTGGGTTAATTGCTCGGGAGCTGGCTCGCCAGGATGAGACGCGTCCCATTATTGGTCATCCAGCCCAAAACTCCAACACCTTCTTTGAGCAGGGTGGAGAAGACATCAACAACTGGGTCTTACCCTCCATCTTCGACCCCAGAACAGGCGATGCCGATAGTGTGGCCTACATCGAGGCAATCAGCGCTGCCGATAGTGAGCCGCCAACGGTGCCCGAGGCTGCCAATTACTATGACAACATCCTGATGCTGGCAGAGGTCATGCGGGCGGCTGGCATCGACGGCAACAGCTCCCCTGAAGAAGCGCGACAGGCAATTCAAGCTGGCCTGTTGGCCCTATCCGGCTTCGATGGTGTGGCCGGGGACACAACTTTTGGTGGCAGTAACGATGCTGATAAGACAGTTTACGTCTACGTGGTCATCAATGGCGAAGCTGAACCTCTAAAATAGGGAAAGTATAAATTAGAATCTGGTTTTCTTCGGGGTTGGTTTTAAAAACCAACCCCTTTCTATGGAGTTGGCAAAGGTGCTGGAGTACTAATTATGCTTCAGGTATTCATTAACGGCCTCTTACTTGGGGCAAATCTGGCTCTGCTGGCGCTGGGCTACACACTCGTGTTTGGCGTGATGCGCCTGCTTACCCTGGCACAAGGGGCGATATTCATGGCAGCAGGCTTGCTTGCCCTCATTTTGGCTGGGGCAGATACGCCCATTTTGTTGGCTGGCCTCTTCGCAATCGGAGCAGGTGCCCTTCTCGGTTTGGCAACGGAGCTCCTTTCGTTCCGACCGGTTGGTTACGATAAACCCATACCAGCGGCGGTATCAACGATTGGCATGGCTATTGTCATCCAGGGTGCCATTCTCCAAATACGAGGATCGTCCACGGCCGTAGCCATTCCCTTCGCTGTAGCAGAAACGGACTTCACCCTGGGGCCATTCCTGATTTCCTCTGTCCAGGTGGTGAGTCTTATTGTGGCCGTCGTTGTAATGATAGGTACCCATCTTTTCGTTGAAAGAACAAAGTGGGGCATGGCGATGCGCGGCCTGGCCCATGATCCAGGTATGGTTGAGTTATTAGGCGTCCCTGTCCGTCGGCTGGCTGTTTTGGCTTTGATGATCGCCGGTGGATTGGCAGGTTTAGCTGCGTTTTTGATGGCCTTGCGCAATGGCAGCGTTTCCCCTTTGTCCGGGCTGGACATTGGTCTGGTGGGATTAGCTATTATGACGGTAGGCGGCATAGGCAGCATCCCCGGTGCCATGGCCGCCGGCATTGGTTTGGGTTTGTTGGAGTCATTTGCCAGCTATTTTGGTCTGACCGGCTTTCAAGCGGCCGTTCCCTGGATTGGGTTAATCCTGGTTTTGCTCATTCGCCCGCAGGGTTTCTTTGGTACACATGCCCATGATTGATATTCTCACAAATGAGTCCTTCCTGTTTCTTCTTGCGCTCAGCATCATCGCCGCGCTGGGAATGAATATCGTTTATTCAACTGGACAGTTGAACCTGGGCCAGGCCGGTTTTATGGCGGTTGGCGCTTACACTGCTGCGGTGACCGATAACATCTTGGACTGGCCGTTTGTTGCCAGCCTTGTCGCAGGTGCCCTGGCCGCCGGACTGGTTGCACTGCCTGTCGCCTGGGGCGCGAATCGCATACGCGGTATCTATCTAATTATGGGTACGTTAGCGGTTGGTGAGTTGGTTCGTATCACGATCGGCAATGTGGATTCGATTGGTGGCTTGCAAGGATATTTTGGCATCACGCCCGCTACGCTGACACAGGTTACGGCCGTTTTAATCACAGCAATCGTATTCTCAACAGCTTTGATGAATAGCTCGCTTGGTTTACGAATGCGTTCAATCTTTGACGATGAAGATGCGTCAGCAGCGGCTGGCGTACCAACGCGCAGCGTAAAGATTACCTCTGTCGTTATCAGTGCCGCACTTGTTGGTCTGGCCGGGGGTGTGATGGCCAAGTGGCTGCTATTCATTGCGCCTCATAATTTTGGTCTTGAGCTTTCCTTCCGCATTGCCCTGTTTACCTTGATCGGGGGTGTCCACAGTGTGCTTGGGGCAATTTTTGGCGCCTTTTTTGTAACCTATCTGCTTGAGCTTCTGCGCGTGCTTGGCGGGAGCGACACGACACCTGAGTGGTTGCAGTTTATCGGCCCCTGGCGCCAGGTCATCTATGGCCTCTTTATCATGGTTCTGATGGCTGTGAGGCCAGAAGGCATCATAAGCCGACAGTGGGATCTTGCTCTTACCCGCCCGTTCCGAAAGCTGAAGCACAGCCAGCGTCAATCGAGACAGGAAGTCACTCGGTCTAAACCGCAAGTTAATCGGCCTCCTTCGACCGATTTGGCGAAAACAGTCAACAATGAATCGGTGCGGAAACCAATTCTAAGTGTTGCTGAATTATCCCATCGCTTTAATGGTATTGTGGCCCTTTCGCATGTGTCTTTAGTCGTAAACGAGTCTGAAATATTGGCCCTGATTGGGGCAAACGGTGCTGGCAAGACAACGATGATTAACGTTATTAACGGCCGTTACCACTTGCAAGATGGCTCTATTCGATTACTCGATTCAGACCTCTCAACCCTGTCGGCTGATAAGCGGGTACAAGCCGGGGTTTCCCGAACATTTCAATCCGTCCGTATGTTTGCTCATCTTACTGTCGGAGAAAATCTTCGCCTGGGACAAATGGCTTCAGGCGGCCGGGAAACGCCGTCAATCGAGGAACTGGTAAGGTTGCTCAACTTAGAGGGCAAACTTGATAGCTTGCCCGATTCGCTAACTTTAGCTGAGCAGCGGAAATTGGAGATCGGCAGAGCTATCGCTTCCTCACCCATTGTTGTTTTCCTCGATGAACCGTCTGTTGGCATGAACGAGCTTGAGCGAGCTGAATTAGCCTCTCTCATTAAAGATGTGCGTGACCGGGGAACGGCCGTCGTGTTAATCGACCACAATCTTGACCTGGCTCTCAGTTTGGCAGACAGGGTCGTGGTCCTTGACTTTGGCGAGTTACTGGCAGAGGGGACGCCAGGTGAAATCGTCAACAATCCATTGGTTCGCCAGGCATATTTAGGTCGTACAGAGGTTATGCTTTAATGTCCTTGCTTGTTATAAAAGATTTAGAAGTCAAGTATGGGAATGTGATTGCCCTTCAGAGTCTCTCTTTAGAGGTTGACCAGGGTGGAATCCTGGCCGTGTTAGGACGTAACGGTGCCGGAAAATCAAGCTTGATGAAAGCAATTGCTGGGGATGTCCGACCAAGCAAAGGAAAGATCATCTGGGATGGCACAGACATCAGCCGAAAGGCAGCCAATCAACGCGTACGCTCAGGCATTGCCCTGGTACCAGAAGGACGGCGGATTTTTCCTCACTTGACCATTGCTGAAAACCTCCGCCTGGGCGGCTTTTATTTAAGTCATAATGAGTTTGAAAAGACAAGAGAAAAGGTTTTGACCTCATTCCCGGTGCTTAAAGAGCGGATTGATAATCCTGCCGGGCAGCTTTCTGGCGGGCAGCAGCAGATGCTGGCAATTGGGCGTGCCTTGATGTCAGGAGCCAGGCTGCTCTTATTAGATGAACCTTCATTGGGCCTGGCACCAAAAATCGTTGATGAAGTTTATGCCCAACTTGAGAAATTACATGAACAAGGATTAACGCTTATCGTTGTTGAGCAGCAGGTCCAGCGTGCCCTGCAATTAGCAGACTCGGCCATTGTTCTAAATCTTGGCGAAGTTGTTCTCCAAGAAGATCCAGCCAGGCTAATTAACGATCCCCGTTTGGTTGCCACTTATATGGGAGAATCAAATAAATGATATTCAGCGTTTCAGGAGACCCTGTAGATATTAATTTCGAAGCGGTGATTATTGCGGGCTTTACGGGACGTGATCAAGTGAAAGTACAGGCTCACGTAGCTGAATTGGCAGCTGTGGGCATTACGGTACCAGAGCGGGTTCCCAACTTTTATCTTGCACCACCATCTGCGCTGGTACAAGAAAATGAAATTGTCACGACACATGAACAAACTTCAGGAGAAGTGGAAATTGCCCTCATTTTTGACCAGGGTGATGTTTATGTGACAACGGCCTCAGATCACACAGATCGCGCGGCCGAAACATTGGACATTGCTGTCTCCAAGGTAGCCTGCCCCAAAATAATCGCTTCGGAAGCGTGGCGAATTGAGGATGTGCGGGATCAATGGGATGAGCTGCTACTGCGAAGCTGGATTAGAGAGAATGGCAATCGCGTACTGTATCAGGAAGGAGCCGCAGGCGAACTCTTGTCCCCTGATGATTTACTAGAAATGACGCCCTTCAAGCGCAGGCCAGATTCGTTTGTCTTGCTCACCGGCACCTTGCCAGCCATCGGTGGCATTCGCGGCAGTGGGCAATTCTGGGCAGAACTACATGACCCTGTATCCAGGCAGACGATACGATTCGACTACACGATTCGGGTTATCGCAGATGTCTTGAAGATGCCCTGATGACCCTACCCTATAATGAAAGCACCTTAAAATTTGCAGGCTATCTTGAGGGATTGTTGGCGGCAGGATAGTTAATCGGCCGCAAGGAAAGTGAATATCATGTTGGATTTACAATCATTTGTCGACAGGAATTCGGACATTATTGTCCAGGTAAACAAGGAAGTTCCGTTAGAACATATCGGTTCTCTCACGGCTCAGGCGAACACGCCGATCATATTTAACAACATTAAAGGCTTTGAGGGACATCGCATTATCGATCAGCTTTTTGTCAACCGGGAAGCGCAGTCGCGGGTATTAAATTGTGAACCCAAGGAAGTCGTTCCGCGACTGGCTGAGGTGATACGCCAGGGAGCAAAACCGCTGAAAACTGTTGAAAGCGGTCGCTGCCAAGAGCAACTGTTTACAGGGGACGATGTCGATCTATCAATGCTGCCCATTGTCACCCATACAGACAAAGACCCATACCCGTACTCAACCAGCTTTGTTTTTCACCAAGATCCGGAAACCAGAAAATTCAATCATATGTTTCCCCGCTGTGGCGTGCTGAGTCGCAATGAAATGGTCTCATCGTTCGTGACAAAGACGGCAAATGTGATCTTGGGCAAACATCGAGCTGCTGGAACCAAGATGCCGCAAGCGTTGGTGATTGGTGCCCATCCGGCCTGGGAATTGGCTGGATGTTACTCACATCCACATCGGGATTGGTGGGAGGCAGAGCTTTTTGAAACAATCACAGGACATCCAGGAGAGGTAACTCCGTGTAAAACTATTGACTTAATGGTACCCGCTGACGCATCAATCGTCATAGAAGGTTATGTCAACCCAGAGCGTTTTGCTCAAGATGGACCTTCGCCTGGACCAACGATGTTGTTCACCCCGTACGCGTCGCAAATGCCGGTCTTTGAGGTAACTGCTATTACCATGCGCAATGATCCAATCTACCGCAATCATCTCATGACCCCCTTCACCGATCACCAGGAAATGCCTCGACTATTCCATGAAGCGATTATTTTTGAACGACTTGAAGCGCTAGGCATTCCCGTTCTTGACGTTCACTTTCCCCAAGGTGGCGGCTCGCTTTCATGCATCATCCAGGTAGCACCCGTTATGGATGGGCAGGTGACAGATGCACTGTTATCCGTATTAAGCGCACCTTTCCTGAATATGAAAATGGCTATTGCGGTAGATCCTGACATAAACATTTACGACTATCGGGATGTGCATTATGCAATGGCAACCCGGGTTGATCCTAGCCGCCACGTTATTACAGTTGACAATGCTAGAGGTTTGCCGTTTGATCCTACGGCCGTACCCATTCCAGGCGCTATGCCCGACACTGAAAATACGAGATTTCCCTCAGTCGTTGGTAAATGGGGCATCGATGCTACTAAGCCAGTGCCCTATCGTCCAGAGCGCAAAAACTATGAACGCGCCTGGCCTTTGCATTGGGGAGAAGTTCGTTTGGCAGATTATCTTGACTGATTGGGACTGCCAAGGAGACTGAAATGGCGTTAGAGAGATGGAATGATGAAGAACTGGCCAGTGCCATTGATCGGGGGGGTGCCCTGCTGGTCGATTTGCGCGCGGATTGGTGTCCACAATGTGGTCCACAAGAAGGTATTCTTGAACGGATTGCCCCCGAGTTTGCCGGGCAAGTGACTTTTGGCAGCGTGGATGTTGGTCTTTATACGGCCGTATTAGACACCTATGGCGTTAAAGGATTACCCACACTGCTCTTGTTTAACAAAGGCAAACACAAGGCAACCATTAATGGCTTCAAAAGGGCGCCCGTCATTAGACTGGCTCTCAAGAACTTAATGAACTCATGACTATAAGAGAGGTAAGCACATGGCAAAGCCGGAACTAGAATTTCAGCGTCCGACCGGTGCATGGCGCCAGGCCTTCCCCGGCGTGGAAGGCGTCAATGAACAGATTCTTTCATATGATCCTGACACGAGAGACTACACGAGATTGTTGCGTTTCGATCCCGGTGGAGACGCCAGTTCATCAGGCAAGCTCGTTCACGATTTTTGGGAAGAAGTTTATATAATTAGCGGGGACTTGACCGATTTGACACTGCAAGAGACCTTTACCGAAGGCATGTATGCCTGTCGTCCCCCTGGCATGTGGCATGGTCCGTTTTTGTCCAAAAGCGGCTGTCTTCTATTAGAAATCCGCTATGGAGCTCCGCAAGAATGAGCGTTGCCTATCTAGTCATTTATGAAGGGAACCCTGAAGACCCAGATGCCTTCGTTGACTATTACATCAATCATCATCTGCCTATCATTTGGACCTGGCCACAGATTCGCTCCATTGAGGTGGACTTAAGCACCGAAGGAGGAGATGCTCTGGCTAACCCGACCGATGTATTCATGATTGCCCGATTTATCTTTGATACGATTGATGATTTGCAGACTGCGCTGGCGTCCCCGGAGCGCATTCTTGCTCGTGAAGATAGCCATAACTTTCCATCTTTTCAGGGAAAGATGGTTCATCAGGCTGTAAGGATAATCGATGTCCCCAACAACAAGTAGTGCCTCCCGGAACTATCGCCAGCCGAAGCTGTTTGAGCCGATTAGATTTCGGGATGTGACTGTACGCAATCGCATCATGATGTCACCCATGTGCCAGTATTGTGCCCCGGAGGCGGTGCCCCTTGAATGGCATTACGTCCATCTTGGGTCAAGAGCAGTTGGTGGAGCCGGGATCATTATGACAGAGGCAACGGCCGTAGAAGCAAAAGGCCGGATCACCCCATACTGCCTCGGCTTATGGAACGATGAACAAGAGGCTGCTTTCAGCCGGATAGCAATATTTGTCGCCGAACAGGGGGCTGTGCCTGGCATCCAATTGGCCCACGCGGGTCGGAAAGCGTCTCATAGACGGCCGTGGGAAGATCGAACTGCCATCTATCCAAACGAAGGTGGCTGGGAGGTCATCGGACCGAGTACTATCCCCTGGGAACCAGGGGATCTGGTACCTCATGCCCTCAGCAGTGATGAAATTGGCGAGGTAATTCTCAAGTTCAAAGCTTCGGCCGAACGGGCTTTACGGGCAGGATTTCGTATTATCGAAATTCATGCCGCCCACGGTTACCTACTCCATTCATTTCTTTCACCCCTGAGTAACCAGCGCAATGACCAATACGGAGGGAATCTTGATAATCGAATGAGGTTATTGCTTGAAACGATTACGGCCGTGCGCGAGGTTTGGCCAGACGAATACCCATTATTTGTTCGGCTCTCAACAACTGACTGGGTGGAAGATGGCTTAACATTAGAAGATACGCTGGCCATTGCAAAGAAGCTTGCTAGCCTTGGCATCGATTTAATCGATTGTTCCAGTGGGGGTAATTCCTATAAACAGAAGATACCAGTTCATCCAGGATACCAGGTGCCATTTTCCGAGGCTGTACGTCGAGAATCAGGCATTCGCACAGGGGCCGTTGGCTTAATAAACTCTGCCGAATTGGCGGAAGAGATTCTGGCGAATCACCGTGCCGACATCATCATTTTGGGTAGATTAATACTTTGGGATCCTTATTGGCCTTATCATGCTGCGAGTAAGCTTCGAGCTGAGTTGAATCTACCCATTCAATATGCTCGTTCAAGCATATACGGTTAATTTGTGACTCGGTGAAGCCAAAGAATATTATGAATCAAGTGTTGTACTCTAGGGCAGAAAGGAATAAATTGGCTGTTTCAAACCGATTTTCTGGCTCTTTTGACATAGCTTTCAACAGGGCCGCAGCAATAGCATTAGGAATTTGCGAGTTAATCGTTCTCGGATCTGGTGGCTCCCGATGTAAATGGCCGTCAATCACTGAACCAAAATTATCACCGCTAAAGGGCAACCTGCCGGTCAAGGCTCGATACATAACAACACCGAGCGCATAAATGTCTGCATGGTGGGTCACCTGGCTGGTCTGCCGAATTTGTTCTGGTGCCATGTAATTAAGCGTTCCTAAAATACCGCCCGTTTTGGTGGAGTTTGTCGACTCCTGGCGTATTTTTGCCACGCCAAAATCGGTTAACACACATTGATAGGGCCACGCGTCAGGTGTGTCAATGTTGTCCCTCAATAAGATATTTGAAGGCTTAATATCCCGATGGACGATGCCTTTGCTATGGGCATAATCCAAGGCCGCAGCTACATCTTTGCCAATTGAGAGGACATGAGATAAGGGCAGAGGCTCAGCCTCATTTAGATAGGCCATCAGATCTTGCCCCTCAATTAGGTCCATCACCATATAATAAGCTCCTTGAAAATCGCCAAAGTCAAATACTTGAACGATATTTGGATGGCTGAGCGCGGCAACCGCGCGGGCTTCCCTGTGAAACCTGGCGCGAAAGTCCCCTTTACTGGCAAAGGTTGAGGGCAACACCTTGATGGCCACCGGTTTCCCCAGCCGCACATGGATGCCCTTGTAAACTTCAGACATTCCTCCTCGTCCCAGCAAATCCCCAATTTCGTATGGTGCGATATGGCTGCCACTGAAAGAGCCAGAAGATTGACTTTGGATTGTTGGGGTTTCCTGCTCAGAGACAAATGTTTGCCATGAACGCGAGAAATATTGATACGTGCCATCCTGTTCAATGATCAAGCATTTTTGACTCAGGTCACGCAGTACCGAAACAATCGTTGTATCCGGCTCCTGATCCAAAGATAGAACTTGCAAGCGCATTAAAGTGCTTTGTTCAATTGGCGTTAGGTTTCGCCAATAATATTCGTAATGGGCCTGCAGCTCTTGTCGTATCGTTTCTTCAAGGTTAATTAGGTTCTCTTTGGATGAAAATAGATGAAAACAAGCCACCTGTAGCATAAAAGGATGACCGCCAGCTATTCCATAAATAAGAGCCTTCTCATCCCGAGAAAATGGGCTGTCGTGACTTTGAGCTGGAACCTCTATTAATAGTTCAGCTTCCGCCTTAGACAATAAGCCCAAATGGAGATGGGCAAAAATATTAAAAAATGGGCTGGATAAAATCTCTTGCTGGTTCTTTACATAGGTCAAATGGATAAGTGGTTTTGTCGAAGCAGTCAAATAAATTAACTGAAAGCGTCCGGCGGCGGAGCGCAGCGCATTAAAAAAGTTTACGTTCAGTTTAGGGTTGGCACTAAGCCTCTCAAATTCATCTAAAATTATTACAATGCGAATATCGCGCCGATTCAGCTTACGCACGGCCGTTTCAAACGAAATGCGGGTGGGATGAGATATTGCTCTTTCTATAGCCGGCTCAGGGTCAAATCCTTGTTCCTCTAAGGCTATCTCCATTTCTGAGGCAAAGACACCAAAAATCTCGCTGTGGTCGCTATCACCCAACACCTCGCAATCTAAATAGACAAAGAGAAATTGTTGTTCTAACGTCAAGGTCACTCTGGTTTCAGGGCGAATCAGATGAAACAAAAGGGACGTTTTGCCAATCTTCCGTGGACCAACAATCGAAACCGACTGGTTACCCTGCAAAAAGGCGCTAATTTCCTGTAATTCGTGGCCACGTCCAAAAAAGAGATCCCCATCCTTGACAGGCCCGCGCGATATGTAAGGGTTATTCATGCGTAAGCCTCATCCATCACCTTGCCAAAAGATTTGTACTTCTCAACCCATAATCCCAGCAGTCCCAACTGCCAGCGATAAACGGTGCTGTTATCTAAATCCTCATGATCCTTAACGATTAATATTTCGCGCAGCGCCAGCTGGTGCAGGGCAGACCGAATTTGAATCCGAGGCAGCGTCATCCCTCTCTCTGCTAAATAATCGCCGATGGCGATATCAGAAGCGGTGCCCGTTAACGGCATGATGCGACTGAGCGCAAACAGCACCATCCGCTCGCTGGGGGATGATTCCGACCACAAGTAAATAAAGTGAGCCTCACCGGAGGCTAATATCCCATCCAAAACATTATTCACATCAGAAATGGTCACATAGTTGCGTTTTGTCCGGTTGTGTTGGTTCACAAGACTGTGACACAAAAGCTGCAAAAAATAAGGATGACCAGAGGTCAAACGCCAGATTTTATCTAACACCAAATCATCGTAGCGCATACCGTATTCAGCAACAGGCTCTTGAATTAATCGCAGCGTGTCTACCAGGGAAAGGTTGCCTACGTGCTGGTAAAGCGTGATATTAAAAAACACACTCCAGTAATCTGCTGAAAGTTCTTCAAGCCGATGGGTGCCACAAAAGATAAAACTGAGACGAGGGATATGCTGCATCAGATGCCGCAAAAAACCAAAAATAGTGGCATCGAGAAAGCCCCGGTTAACAGTATTTTCCAACTCTTCAAATTCATCGAATAAGATCAAAAGATGTCGTTCGCCCAAAAGTGACATAATTTGGGCCAGGAATTTATGCTCAAAAGTGGTTGCCGGATTCTGGGCGAAAACGTCCGGCTCCGGCATCTGTATCTTTATCCCTTTGTCCTCAAGAGCAAACACGATTTCCGTGGCGATATTAAGAAAAAATGCTTCACTTCCCGGATCCAACCCCATCACCTGACCATCCAGATAAACTACCACATACTCGTCCGAGAAATGAAAAGGCAACTGCTTCAGCAAGGAAGTTTTCCCCATGCGCCGCTGCCCTACAAGAACAAGGTTGTGTTGATGTTCCCCGGAAAAATTCTCTTTTATGGACACTACCAGATCATCCCGGCCAAAGAACAGCGAGGAACCTGCTTTTAGTGGTGTACCCACAACATACGGGTTTTGGATATATTGAAAAGGCTCAGATTTGTCTAGCAGCCGAACAATGTCTGCAAAATTTTCAACCTGCTCTCCCCCACGCGGATCCGTGTAGACAATGAGGAATCGCGCGCGAAATTCCCGAATACCTTGTTCCAACCGGGGACGGACATTCAAGGTTACTCGCGTTTCTTCTTTAGGGCCGACGCGTTCCAAAACGGCACCTTCACCCACAAGCGAATATTTGGAGGATTCAACTAACGATATGCGCACATTAAATGCTGCACCTCTGCCAACATTCCGCAAAATTAAGGTCAAAGGAACGGATTCATTTTGCCAGGTATGCCTTGTCAACAATTCATAAGTAATCTTCGCTTTTAGTTGGAGATCGCTTAATGCGCCGTTAACGATATTGAGTCCCTTCTCCCCAATTCGCTCCAACAGAATCCGGTCAATCCCCTGTAATTTTTGCCGGGCCTGCCGATCAATACGCTGCCACTGTTCAACTGCTGCCACCAAATAGGTAATTTTGTCCTCCGCCGTCTCGACCCGTTCATAGGCTGCCAAGCTATTTAGCACTGGAGACAGTGTTTGTAATTCATCCATCAATGCTTTTGTGGGTGTTGTGTTGGAAACGGCCGTCCAATCATCTAATGCAAGAGCGGTCATTTGCTCAACGCTGTTGGCAGAAATCAGGCGATGGCAAAGCTCGAAAGTTGTCTCTAAGGATTCTCTTTCATCCCAGGTCAGGCAAATTTCATTTTTTAGCCCGGTCAATATTTGACGAAAACCAACAGAAATCAGCTCTGGATTATCCTGACTGGTGTGCAAAAAATTAAAACCCTCGGCCAACCGAAAAATTAAATCCACTATGGCTTCTGGCGAAAACGATTCTTTTGGCCCGCGCGCGGAGCCGCGATTGCTTATGGCTCGCGGCAGATTGGCCAGTAAGTTTGCCGTATCCTGATCGCCATCAACCTCCTGGGCCAGCTTATAAAGAGAAACAAGTGATTGTCCTGGGTGTTCCAGTAATGTCTCCGCCAAAGCATCCGCACGCCCCAGCGGCGAATTACGATAAGCAGCCAATTGACTTTGGGCCGCTTCCCGCTGTTTAGCCTCATCTAATTTCTCCTGGACGAGCTGCTCAAAGGATTGGGCATTTTGCAGCGCAATTGCCAGCTGATTGGCAATGGACTGTACCAAATCCACATCACTGGATCCAATCTCATGCTGACCCAGCTTGTACACGGCCAAAACGCCAAGCACTTGGTTTGCCCGAGCAATAGGGACGGCTAGTAATGATCGAAATTTCGTAGATTGGGAATGAACGTGTAAAGGTTCAGAAGCGTTGTGGGTGTCTGGAATATGAATGGAGCTGCTTGTTTCAGCAGCTTTTAGGATAATGGGCGAGAGGGGCTGATCATGTTGTCGTACGGTTGTTTCTGCCTCTTCCTGCTCACTTGAAGCAATTAGCACTAAATCAGCAATATTGCCATTGGCCTGGTAAATTTCCGCCAGCTCATATTTCATTTCACGGTGCAGCCGACGAACAACTTCTGTCAGGAGCAGATCTTTATCTAAAATCGTGGAAAGGTAACGACTGACCTCGGCACTACTGCGCAATGCTTTTGTCCGATCAGCGACCAGATTCTCTAAATTAGCTAGCATTTCTCGTAATTGAGAAGTCATATTGTTAAAGGCCCTGGCCAATTCATCGAGTTCAACTAATCCACTTTCTCTCGCCTGCGGTTCCAAATCGCCATCCTGGACCTTTTGCGCCACACTGGCCATCTGCTGAATGGGCCTCACCATATGGTTGGTCGCCAGCAGGCTCAGAGCGGCCGCCACAATTAAAGACACTGCCAAAATTCCCAGAATGATATACACAGTCGTAAAGGCTAATCTTAAAGCAGCAGAAAATTCTTTTTCTGCCACCACGATAAGTCTTTGATCGCCCAACTGAATCGATCGGGTCTGGACGATTACCCGATTGCCATCTAAGCCAACCGACCAATTTTGACTAGGTATTGTAATCGTTTGGCCCCGCAAAACGACAGAGGTGTTGCGATGAGCAACTATTGTCCCTGTATCGTCAATGATGTAGATGTTTTCTCCCTCGCGTACCTCGATATTTTCGATCAGGTCCCAAATGGTATTGAATAAAACATCCGCAACGAGTACAAATTCTATATCACCAGTCCGAAGATTTTCGATTGGTACGGCAATGATCATTTGGGGAATTTGGGCGTCTTTTAATACCGGTCCAAAATAAGTTTCTTTTTCTTGTACAGGCATCAGGAACTCTGGGGAGCTGGCGCGACTAGACAGGGTCGATTCAGGATTGATAGCCAAAAACGAGGAGTGGACAATTTCCTGCCCCTGATTGTCTAAAAGATAAAGGTCGCGTATGGCCGGCTGTTGAGCGCGCAATTCGTCGAATATTTCCAATTGCTCACCTGCCGATCGCTGCTCTAAATCGGTTGTGGCAATCATCACCTTCATCTGTGCTTCTATACTCAAAATATAAGCTTCAACTTCTATGGCGACTCTCCGAGCCAACTCATCTTGGAGGATTTGTGCCTGATCGTTTAAGGCTCTAAAGCTGATCCACAAAATAATTGCCCCAGCAAATAAAAGTGGTAGCAGCGCCAGCAAAATATAAGTAGCCCGAAGGCGAGAGCTTATACGATTGAACATATTGAGGGATAATGGTTAATCTTCATCATATTTTTTTCTACCAACAAGAATGGAGGAAAGGATGTCTATTCTCGATAAATATTTCGTGCCTGTTCCAATACTTCGTCGGGAATTTCCAGGGCAATGATGTTGGCCGTGACCAGATTGATATCCAGGAAAAAATCGGTTGGTTCTACAGGTAGTTCGCTTACCGTGCTGTTGCCTCTAAGAAGTTGATCTGCCATGCCGGCTGCCTGATGCCCTACTTCTTCAAAATCCAGTCCAAATGAGAATAACGCCCCTTGTTCAACAGAAGCCGTTTCCACGCCAACGATGGGAATTCCCCTAGATAAAGTTGCCTCATAAAATATTGGAATTTCAGCGACAGTTATAATGTCCGGTAATATAAAAATAGCATCAATTTCTTCTGGTATTTCAGAGACGGCCGTAATAATCTCCGCTTGATCTTCTACCTGCCGCTCAATAATGGTCAAGCCCAATGCTTCAGCTGTTTCCTTCACTTCGGCCAGGGCACTTAAAGCACTGCTGTTGGGATTATAGGGAATGTAAACAACCTGGACCCCGGGAACAATGTTCACCATCCATTCCAATCGCTTGCGATCACTGCCCCCATTGGTAACACCTGTCAAATTACTGCCAGGCCCAACCAACCCACTTCCCTTTGGATCAGTAACTGGTGCAAATAGTACAGGAATGTTCGTACCTTCTGTGGCCGACTTGGTCGCAAGTGCCGAAACGGTACTGAATGCCAGGATAAGGTCTACTTCTGCATCTACCAGCTCTTCCGCAATTGATGGCAAATCCTCTGTACTGGCTGCCGGGCCATCATATATATATAGAATTTCAGAGCCTTCTTCATACCCAAAATCATTCATACTTTCTTGAAATCCATCTAAAACCTTGTCCATAGCTGGAAGAAAATTGACGACGCCAACTCGAATTGGCTCCTCCTCCTGTTGGCATGCGGAAACGGTAAAAGGGCCTAGAATTATTAAGACCATAAAGGCAAAAACCCGTGCGGTTT
This sequence comes from Promineifilaceae bacterium (SeqCode), assembly GCA_050292445.1. Classification (GTDB taxonomy): domain Bacteria; phylum Chloroflexota; class Anaerolineae; order Promineifilales; family Promineifilaceae; genus Leptofilum. The sequence goes on from JBNKLQ010000026.1 coordinate 19,717, forward strand.
TTGGAAGACGCCACCTATTCTTTGTTAATGTTCTATTTAGAGCGGTTGATGAAACTAACCCTGAGCTGTACGAAGAAGCGTTCATATTTGTTCCTCCACATCCCGACCATAACAAATGATGATTACTTGATTACTTAATATATTTGTGCGAAAAGCTTGTTGAGCCTGTTTATCCGTGATTTTTCTAGCTATTTTCTCTAATTGGAAATAGGCGCGCTTGAGCAACGGCACAGCCTGTTTATTGTCAAGCTGATTGAGGACTTTGTAGCAAACAGCGTAAATATAAAATGGATCTTCGGCACCGTTTGGCATGCGTTCTTCTAGCTCGTCTAAAATAGGCCAAATAAGTTTTTGCGCGGAATCAAAATCATGGGTCTCATAAGCCAGTTCAAGCTCGACGGTCTGTGTAAAAAGGTTCCACGGTGATAAAGCAAGAGCTAACCAACAATCTTTTGCCGCCTCAATCTTCAATCGCGCAGCATCCCATTGATTACGTCTGATAACTGTTTTGGCCAAAAGCGTGTACAACCAGTTTTTGTGCCAAAGTAAATCGATTGACTCCAGACGCTGGATAGCTGTTTCAGCAAATCCTTGGGCGGAAAGAAATTGTTTTTTTTGATAATTTGCTGCACATAAGTAGCCAAGCGCCATTGCCTCACCCACTTGATCATCCAACACACGAAAATCTTGTCGGGCTTTTTGCAAATATTGAATGCTATGCTGAAAATTACCTAGAGAGCCGTTAACTGCTCCAATCTGTTGTAATGTTTCGGCTTCTCCCTTGCGGGAGCCAACTTTTTGGAAGATAGATAATGCTTGCTCAGCGTATTGAAGCGCCTTTGAGTAATGTCCATTTTGATGCTCAACAATACTTAAGCTCTGTAACGTTTTTGCTTCACCCAATGTGGATTTCGCCTGACTATGTAAGGTATGTGCTTTATCCAGATAGGAACGAGCAATCGTTAATTCACCTTGTAAAGATGAAACCAGGCCAAAGTTGCGAAAAATGGTGGCCTCAACGCCAATCGTTGTCAGTTCTTCAGCACATTCTAAAGCGCTGATAAAGACTTCTCTGGCACCTTCTACTTTTCCTCGCATAAGGAGAATACGTCCTAGTATCTGATAAGCCATTAATTTGAGCTCTAAATTGCTGTAGTTATTTTGGATAACCTGGCTGGCTTGTTCCTCTGCTTTTACAAAGTCATTCAGGTTAAATAAATAGTTTGCTTTTCGAAGCAAATAGACGGATGCTAATTGTGGTTCCCTGGACTGCTCCACAATTTCCTGTAGCATCTGTAAATCCCTTGCCTGCTCCTCTCGATTGCCCAATAAATCATTGAGCCGTTCACTCGCCAGAAGTAAATCAGCTTTGGTCATCAAATTGTTTTGGGGCAATAAATCTAGGGCCTTTGTAAAATAGAAAATTGCAGCCTCATTGGCATATTGTGAAACGGCCGTTTCAGCGGCAGCTTGGTAATAATGAACTGCTTTGGATAGGAGACCTGCTTTTTCATAATGATAGCCAAGAGAGGCTCCGATACTTTTATCCGCCTCAGCATAAACCGTTTCTAATGCCTCGGCGATTTCCCCATGTAAAAGCTTGGCTTCGGCCGGATGGATTTGTTGGTATAAATATTGTTGAAAAAGAGTCTGTGAAAATCTGAATTGAAGCAAAGGTGAATCTTTCAGCTGAACGGTTTCAACTTGATGAATAATCTGCGGCGATTGGGTTGAAGCGGGTTCGAGAATTTTTAGTAATGAGCGATTATCGTAGCCCATCACTTGAGCCGTTGCTTGAATTGTAAATGTTTCCCCTTCAACAGAGGCAACAGCTAACATTTGCTGTACTTCCTCGGAAAGTTTGTTAAGCCTATTGCCAATAACTGCTTCAATACGTGTCGGTAGCTTCTGCCAGACAATCTCTCGTTTGTCGCCCCAATAACCTTTTCTGTCCTGAAAGAGTGTCCCTTCCATTTTTAGGGCTTCAAGTAATTCAGTAGCAAACAAAGGATGACCATTTGTCTGTTGTAAAAATGCATTGCGAAATTGCTCGGAATAGAGGTTCAGGTCTCTATCAAGGAGGGTGTTGACAAAATCTTTATTTTCATCTTCTCCAGGCGCTCCAAGATCGATCGCCCTGTTGCCGCTTCTTCGCTGAATCTCTAATATGGTTTGATTGTGAATGGTTTTTAAATAGGATATCTCTTCTTCTCGATAGGCGCCGACGAGAAAAACCTTATGTCCCTCCAGCCGTTGGGATAAATGAAAGAATAAACTGATAGATGACTCATCAGCCCAATGAAGATCGTCAAGAATAAGCAGCAAGGGATGATGCCTGGATAATTCTGTGAGCGTCAATGCCAGTTGTTGAAAAAGAATTGCCTGGGATTGAGAATGCCCGAGTTCTTGCCAACTATCTTTTTGCTCCTGGTGCGAAAACCAGTTTGTTAATAGATCTGGTCCAAAAGTCTTAATTGTTGCGAACGTTTGGGGGTAGGCCTCCCACAAGCGGCGAGCCTGGGAAAGCGGCAGGAGCTGATTGTTTACGGCCGTTTCCAAATCAGCCAGTAGCATTGCAAGGATATCAATAAAAGGTTGGTAGGGAACCCCTACTTGATTAAGTGAGGTGCCCCGCCCGTAGGCTATCAAAAGTTCGGGATGATTTTTCGTTGCGTTTTGGATGAATGCCTGGATGAGAGCAGTCTTACCGCTGCCAGCATTGCCCTTAATGAAGCATATTTGTCCCTTGCCGAATACCGCTTTGTCAAGGAGATGATTTAATCGTTGCCGCTGCGACCGCCTGGCTACAAACGAGTTGTCGACCGATTCTATCCCTCCCGGGTGTAAATAGGCAGGCGGGTGGCGCTGCCTTTGAGAAATCGATAGCGACTGCTTCTGCTCTGATTTTGCTACTAGTTGTGCGGCAAAACGCCGTATTTCTTGCCCAGGCTCCAGGTTAAGGTCACTCTTTAAGGCACGTTGGTAAATTTCATATAAACTTAGAGCCTGTTCCACATTGCCTACTTTCTCATAGGCTTGCATAAGCGGCATCAGCCACTCTTCACGCAGATTATCTAGTTCAAGTAGACGATGTGCGACTTTTATTACAGCTTCCCAATTGCTAACTTGCAAATTGGAATTCAATTGTTTGATCAGAAAAGATTCGTATTGCTGCCTGTAAGCTTCGCGGCGAAAGAGGAGCCAATTCATAAAACCGGCCGCACTATTAAGATGTAGGCCTGATAGCAACTCCCCGCGATAGGCTTCAATTACGCCTGTTTCCAATACATTGACATCAAGTTCATACGCTGCATCGAAGTCAAAAGAAACAGATTGCCGATCGATGATCAGGTATTCTGAGCCTATCACTTGTTTTAGCTTGTTGAGGGTCCAACGGAATTGTGCCTGGGGGTTTTGGGTGTCTTCATGGAAGAACTGCGCCAGTTTTAAGCGCATACGTGGTTGGCGGACCAGCAGGAGATAGGCAAGCAAAGCCAGCGGGCGGCCGGTTAAAGAAACCTCTTGTCCGTCAAGCGATATGCTGGTGGCTCCCAACAGTTTCACTTGTAGCATTTGAATACCTATTAGGTTACTGGACACTGGTACGGATAATAGATTATAAGCGATTTGCAACAAACTCCCAACAATCTTTTCATTTGATTCCCTGATCAAACGGTAGGGCAAACGGTAGGGTTTATCCTGAAGATTGTCGGCTCTGGATTTTGGAAGGGACAATAAATCTCATCTTTTTCAGAATCTTCTGTTGACAGCGTGATAAAGTTTCTCTCTAACTGGTAAGGAGGAAATAAGGGCTAACTCATTCATCAAACGAGTTAGCCCTTATTTTTGGAGGATCAATGTGACTCTCCCATAATTGAGAGGACACAGTCGCTTGTCTCAGAGCTAGTATTGGGTGATAGTCACAAACACGATTTAGACTTTGAAGTAGAAAAAGGGGGCCAATATGGCTATTCGTCACTGAGAAACGGCCGTTTTCCACATCTATCTCTGCATATCCTTAAAAAATCAACTAACAACATTGAAGTAAATGTCAAATACAATACCCTCGCCAATTACGAGGGGGTAAGGTCGGGAAACGGATCATGAATCCGCCCCAAACAAGAAACTTTGTCAAAAATCTGCGCCAATAATATTGGCTCTGGCTTTTGCGGAAGCCATTTTATTGTTTCGGCCACAAATATGTGGCCCCGATAGTACGCTTTCAAATCGAGCACATTCACAGTTGAATCCTCTTGGCGAAAATCGCGCAGCAGTAGATGAGCGACATTGACCGTGAACAAAGAAAGGTTGGCGGCATTGGCCACGGCTGTTTCCTTGGTGTTCATGAAATCTTCCAGACCCCAGTATTTCTTGGCATCACGGAAGTTGAACTCTATCTGGAAACGCAGGCTGTAGAAATCAATCATCTGCTCATAACCAAGCGTCAAATCACTGCTGAAGAGAATGACATGTGCGCGGGTGCCTGTTTTTAGATTGGACTTGCAGATGATGACCACGTTAAGCGTTTGGGCGAACTCGCGATGTAGCATTTCTGCCTGGTAAATGTCGGTACGAATGCTTTTCTTGATGGTTGATCCCCGTCGATATTTCTCTGGAATCTGGTTGGTGTCCAGCTTGTCTCGATTCTTGCTCCCTTTGGGCCGACCCTGTTTACGACGCTTCTTTGCTTTAGCCTTCGTCTTCTTTCTTTGCCGGGCTGCTTTAGCGGCCTCTTTTTCTGTCTCAGACCGCACCACTTGCTCAACCATGACTGGATAGGAACGTCGTTGAGTCACATCGAACAACGACAAGGCGAAAAAAGCGAGTCTGGGAACAACCCGACCGTACAAGGAAGCGAAAAAGTGGTCCTGTCCATGTGTCTTCTTGCCCGCTTTGGTTACGATAGATTCATCACCAACCAGAGGTATTGGGCACCGGGCCACAGCAAATGTTGCCGGAAGAAAAGCCAAAACGTGTTGCCCACGGCTGCACCGTATGAAAGAAGCGTTGCACGGTACGATAGCTACCGCCTTTCTCTGTCCAACGGGAGATGCCCCGCATCGTTATCCGTCCCGTCATGGCCAGCAACGCCGGATTAATGCGGCTCATTTGCCGTAAGGTGGTTTTTTTCAATTCAAACATTGTAAAAGTGCTAAAATATCTATCATGAGCGATTTGTGTTGTGCGATTTCTCTTCGTGGTGGTTGAAAAATCGTATCTTACACAATCGCTCTTTCTTCGCTATTTTTGGCGAAGGTATTGCTTGATTATTTCATTGAATTTGACCCAAAACGAATAGATGCGATTTATCCATCATTTCGCAGAGTACCACCGCGCATTTGAGAATGCTCACTCCGCGTTTATTGTTTACTCAAAGTAAGGCCATTCGATATCGTCTAGGCAGTTGGTGCTGGGCGACTGGTCTGGATTGGCCAGGAAGTCGTCGGCGATGGTGATGGTACATTCCACGCTGCTGAGCAGGGAGTGGCCTGCACCAGGCACCTCGACAACGGTACTGTTGGGCAAGGTGGCGGCGGTGAGCGTGGCCCAGCGGGGCGGCGTGGCCACATCGTACTGGCCGACCAATATAAGCGTGGGGATATTGCTGGATACGGCCGTATTGTCCACTGCCGTCATCGGATTCCAATATTCACACAGACTCACCAAATCAAAGGTGCCTTGCAGGAGGGCACCTTCCAGTTCTTGCGGGATTGTGCCGACAACGGCCGTTTCCACCCGCTCGTAATCCCCCAAGGCATACTCATCGTGGCAGATAACGGAGTTGTACATCCCTTCGCTGTCGCTGCGGTCTTCATCATCCTGGTAATGCGTCCGGGCAAAATCACCCTCGGCGCTGATTTCATCGAGCGCGTCAAAATTGTCGTAGCTCACCTCGTAAATGACGTAGGGCAGCAGGGGAATGAGCGACGTGTCGCTAAAGGCACTGCTGAGGGCAAAAACCAAATCGTCGCCATAGATTTCGGCCGTTTCATCTTCATTCAACCGCTGCACCGTGTCTAGGAAGACAGTTTCCAGATCGGGATAGTTTTCCTGACAGTAATTATCACTTTCGCAGTCGGCAAACAGCTCGGCAAGGGCGTCGGTGAAGCTGTACACTTCATCGACAGGTGTGTCAGCGTTGGGAGGAAACGGTGAATCGAGAATGACAGCACGAATGCCTTCGGGATAGCTACGCATCACTTCCAGCGCCAGCCGCGTGCCGTAGGAGATGCCCAGCAAATCCCACTCCTCAATGCCCAAAGCTAGACGCAAGGCGGCAACGTCAGCAGCATTTTCTGGCGTGTTGTAGGCGTCCAAATTAACACCTTCATCAATGAGCCGGTCATAGCAGAGGGCATCTGGATTTTCTTGGGCGTCCGCCTCGGCAAATTCGGGGCAGTCGAGCGTGGGTTCAGAATAGCCGGTACCGCGCTGGTCCAGCAAAATGAGGTCGCGGTTTCGCAAAAACGGATAGTTCCAGCCATCTGGGTCAGCGGCGTAATCATCCAGGCCGCTGCCGCCGGGGCCACCGGCCAGGTAAACGACGGGCGGTTCGCTGCCGCCATCTGGCGCAGCCACAATGGCCACCGCCAACTCAATGGTTGGCGAGTTGGCATCGGTGCGATCTTCCGGGACGGTGAGGGTGCCGCATTCGATGTCGCCTGAGGCGTCGAAGGGGCAGTCGGTGTATTGGAAGGTGTTGGTGGTGGATGTGGAAACGGCCGTATCCACCACTTCATCTTCCTCAACATCAATTTCCGTATCGACATTAGCCGCATTCCCAATTGGTTCATCAACAGCTTCATCAAACTCATCGCCAACATCGTCGCAGGCAATCAGGGTGAGGCTTAAGAGCAGTAAGAATAATCCTAATTTTTTCATTTTTGTCTCGTTTTGGTGGGGTGAGTAAATTAATTACGTCCATCTTAGCAGAAACCACGCATTTTAGGGGTAAACCATGCGTCCTGGATACGGCCGTTTCTCATCCCAAAATAATTGTTGACAAAAATCATCCATATTTCCGCCAAATGTCATTTAGCCCTTTTTTACAGCCTGAAAGGTTGGGCAATCTTGGTATAATCGGGGCTGGAAGAAAAGAACCGAACCTTTCAGAAAGATGAACTTTTCTGGAAGATACTGGCTCAGAAAAGAAAACGCGTTGTAGGAGAAAAGCATGTCAGAACAAGACAATAAAAAAATCATTCGTTGGCTGTTTGTAGTGTGTGGCCTCATCATGATTATGGTGGTGTTTGGCGGTTTTGTCCGGCTGACCCGATCTGGACTCTCTATTGTGGAGTGGAATCCAGTTAGCGGCGTGATTCCTCCGATTGGTCAGGCGGCCTGGGAAGCTGAATTTGCCAAATATCAGCAAACGCCAGAGGGTGCGCTCATCAACCACAGCATTACCCTGACTCAGTACAAAGAAATATTTTATGTCGAGTACATTCATCGGCTCATTGCCCGTTTTGCCGGGCTGTTTGTGGTGATTCCGCTATTTTACTATTTGTATAAGGGGATTATTCCCTGGCGGAAATCGGCCGTTTACCTCACGATTGGGGCATTATTTGGCTTCCAGGGATTTTTGGGCTGGTACATGGTCAGCAGCGGTTTGGTGCAAAATCCGGCTGTAGACCATTTCCGGCTCACTTTCCATCTGCTTATGGCCCTCTTTTTGCTGGCCCTGACGATGTGGACAGCGCTGCGTCACGTACACGGCTTCCCCAAAGTAATCAAAGAAGGTCGCGGTTCGCTGCCGTACGTTTTGTCAGCCGTGGTGCTGGTTATTTTGGTGATTCAGATAACTTACGGTGGTTTTGTGGCTGGCCTGAAAGCTGGCTGGATCTCTAACACCTGGCCGCTAATGGCTGGACGCTGGATTCCCCCGACCCTCTTCGACCAGTTTGATGCCTGGTGGCAAAACTTGATTTCATCCCCGGTGGGCGTGCATTTTGTGCATCGCTGGTTTGCCTTTGTCGTGTTGGGGGCGGCCATCTGGCTCTATTTTATTACCAAGCGACATGCCTACTCAACAAACGTGCATAAAGCAGTGGTGTATTTCCTTGGCCTGGTGGCGGTGCAAATCGCGCTGGGTGTGAGCACCATCTGGTTCAGCGTGCCCATCGTTTTGGCGCTGTCACACCAGGCAGTTGGGTTGTTGCTGTTTATCGTGGCTGTGTACATCCGGTACGAGATTGTCCACACGCCAATCCCTGAACAAGTTGTGGAACGGCAAACGGCCGTTGCCCAAACCGGCGACTGAAAAAGAGATTGGAGACTGGAGATTTAAACCTCCAGTCTCTTACCAATGCCTTCTTCTACCACTTGGCACCTGGGCACAATGGGCTTTAGCTACAAACAGTGGCTTGGCCCCGTTTACCCCGCCGGGATGCCACCCAGGAATTTTCTATCTCACTACAGTACGCTGTTCGATGCGGTGGAAATCGACAGCACCTTCTACGGCACACCCCGCCCGGAAAGTGTGCTGCGCTGGCGGCAAGCCACGCCTGGCAACTTCACCTTTTGCTTGAAAACACCCAAGGCCATTACCCATGAAGCACGGCTGACGGACGGAATTGAGGCAATGCAGGCGTTTGTGGAGACGGCCGTTCTCCTGCAAAATAAACTCGGCTGCATTCTTATCCAGTTTGGTCCCGCCTTTACCTACGCTCAAGTCGAGGAGCTGCACCACTTTTTGAGCCAGCTGCCCCAAACGGCTCGTTTTGCGGTAGAGTTTCGGCACGACTCCTGGGTGCGTCCAGACGTGGCGGATTTGTTACGGCCGTACAACATCTGCCTCACCGCTACGGATTACATCTACCTGCCTAAAACCATCACGCCCACGGCCGACTTTCTCTATTTGCGCTTCATTGGACCACATGGCCAATACGCCACCAAAGACAAAGAGATGGTGGATAAAACGGCCGATTTACAGGCGTGGCATGAAAAAATCGAGCCGCTCCTGCCCCAATTCAGCCACATTTTTGGCTTCTTCAACAACGATTATTCTGGATTCTCCCCTAAAACGTGCAACCGGTTCAAGAAAATCGTGGGGCTAGATGCGGCAGAAATACGGCCGCCCCAGCAAGGTCGCCTCTTCTAAAAAACAGGACGCTGATGAACGCTGATTTTTCGACCTGGGTTTCTCTGCACCTCCGACTCCGTGTTCACTTTTTTCAGGGAACCCATTCGTGCTATTCATCCATTCGCAAAATTCGTGATGAAAAATAAAAATAAAAGCCGCTCAATGAGCGGCCTTCGATTTTCATATTCAATTCAAATTTGCGGATGAAGCTCGTTAACCGCCTGCCACCAACCTGGCCGTCAGCAACGCCGCTTCACGGGTAATGGCAAACCAGGCACCGGGGAAAAAGCCAAGGATGATGGTAGCAACGGCCGTAATCCCCACAGCCAAACTCACACCGGGCAGGGCTACAACTTCGCCATCCCCATCATGCATGTACATCAGGTAGACCACACGCAGGTAGTAAAAACCAGACACCACGCTCGTCACCACGCCAATGATTGCCAGCCAAAGCAAATCAGCCTCGATGGCGGCACGGAAGACAAAAAATTTGCCGGAAAAACCGCCGGTTGGCGGCACCCCGGTGAGCGACAACATAAAGTAGGCCATCGCCAAAGCCAGCCAGGGATTACGTTTGGCCAAGCCCTTGTAATCATCCAACATCGTGCCTTCATTTTGCTTCTTTTCTAAAGCAATCACCACGGCAAACGCGCCCAGATTGGTAAACAAGTAAGCAAACATGTAAAACAGCGCCGAACTCACCCCATCTGAACTACCCATGCCAGAAGCGACGGCAATCATGATGTAACCGGCATGCGCAATGCTGGAGTAAGCCAACATGCGCTTGATGTTTGCCTGGGAGATGGCCACAAAATTGCCCAGAATGAGCGTAATCGCCGCCAAAATGGCTGCGGCCCCTACCCAGGTATCACCCAGGTCTGGCAAAGCAGTCACAAAGATGCGCAGCATGGCGGCAAAACCACCCACTTTGGCCCCGACAGACATGAAAGCGGTCACCACAGTCGGTGCCCCTTCGTACACATCGGGCGTCCACATGTGGAAGGGAACGGCCGCAACCTTAAAGGCAAATCCGACTAGCATCAATGCGGCCCCGGCCAAACCTAACGCCCCACTGCTGCCAATCGCGGCCAGAACTTCGGGCAAGGCAGTTGAGCCGGTGGCACCATACGTCAGAGCAATACCAAAAACCAGAATGCTGGATGAAAAGGCACCAAGCAAGAAATATTTCATAGCCGATTCTTCTGAATCGGTGCGTGGCCAAGCCATGCCAGACATGATGTACAGTGGAATGGAAAGCACTTCCAGCGCCAGGAAGATCAAAATGAGATCGTTGGACATCCCCATGAGCATCATGCCGCTGATGGAAAAGAGCATAAGCATGTAAAACTCAGGGCGATCCAGCTCGTGCTTGCGTAAATAGCCAGCGGAAATGAGAATGGAGAGCAGTCCGGTGAGGATAAAAGTTATGTTGAGGAAGGTGGCAAAATTGTCCACAATGAGCATGGGATGGCCACCTTCTGGGGTAAACGTGCCGTAACTATCGCCCCACAGCAACCAGGATTGTCCCAGCGCCAACACCAGACCCACAGCAGCAAGCCACGGTGCCCAGCTGCGGTTCTCTTCAGGAATAAAGAGATCGAGAACCATGAGCAGCACGCCCCATCCAGCCACAATCAAAACGGGCGCAAAAATTGGTAAATACAAGGTTGGAATTTGAAACTCCATAGTGTACGAAGACCCTTCCTAAGATAGTTTGAACGACCTGAAGTGATGTTTTGTCAGGCTGTAACAATTTTCACGATCATACCACATTTACCTGATAAAACTACTGAAAATTGATGGCCTAAACAGGGAAACGGCCGTTCCCCAGCACACAATTTCCCAGTTGCATTTTCAGGCGAAGCTTCCATAATTACGGTAGAATGATACGCAAGCAATCACATCTCTCCGCCTGGTTCAAACGCGACGCTCTTATTGTAATTTTATTCCTTCTACTCACCATCGGCCTTACCTGGCCCCTGGTGGCTAATCTGGGGGAGAACTGGTTGGCCATCCGCGACACCGACACTTATGTAAAGCTGTGGGATCAATGGTGGCTGCAACGCAGTTTGGACACCGGCCAGTCGTTTTCATACACGACCGATTTGTTCTACCCGGTTGGACTCGATTTGTCTTACCACAGTATTAGCTGGATAGTGGCACCGGTAGGTTGGCTGCTCACACCGTTATTGGGTCAAATTGATGCCTACAATGTAACAATTTTGTGGGCGATTTTCTCTACAGCCTACGCAGCCTATTTGCTCATTCATTATTTGCTGCACAATCGTGCCGCTGCTTTTGTCGGTGGATTTATCTACAGCTTCGCCCCACATCACATTGCCCATGCTGGTGGGCACCCAGATTTAGTACATCTGGCCCCAATTCCCCTGGCTGCCATGCTGCTGCTGTATACGTTGCGAAACGGCCGTTCCCGTTGGGCTATTTTAGGAACGGCCGTCATGATCGCTGCCTCAGCCTTTACCAGTTTATACATCATGGTGTTTGCTCTGCTGACGCTGGGGCCAGTTTTTCTTTTTACAGCCCTAGAAGATCAACGCTGGCGAACAACTCCGTTTTGGCGAAGGACTTTGTGGATTGGGGGAATTACGGCCGTTTTGCTAACCATACGACTCTGGCCCATCTTTACAAATCTGCAAACGCTGGGAGAAATGATCGAAGTCAAATATGCAGCCAACACTGGCCAAACCGACCTTAGGGCATTGGTGACACCATCTCAATTTAATCCTCTTTTTGCCCCACTCGTGAAACCTATCACCGGCAGGTTTAAGTTTAACGATAGATGGCCCGCATACTTGGGGGCTATCCCTTTGCTGCTAACATTGGTTGCCCTTGCCCAACGGCAAAAGCGATCTGAAGTAATTCTCTGGTTTAGCACTGGCCTGATGTTTCTGGTTTTTGCGCTGGGACCCTCCCTGCGTGTGAATGGCACCCTGTACAACACCATTCTTCTGCCCGCACACTATCTGGCCTGGTTCCCGCCCGTACGTGCTGTGGGTCGCCCCGACTTTTTTGTGCTGGGCCTGCTGCTGCCGCTTGGCATTCTGGCCGCTTATGGCTTTGACTTTATCTGGCAGTTGACCACCAAATCCTCTCGCACGCGCACTTGGCAAGCAGTACTGCTGCTGGGTATTCCGCTGCTCATCTTTGAATTTTGGAATGGGCCTTTTCCTGGAGAGCCAGTGATGGTGCATCCGTTTTACCTTGAGTTAGCGCAGCAGCCAGAGACGTTTGCCCTGATAGAGTTACCGTTGGGACGACAATTCTCTAAAACGTATTTGCTCAATCAACTGTATCACCAAAAGCCAATGGTGGAAGGATTAAGTGCCCGCACGCCAGAGGCAGCCTACCGTTACATTGAGGATAATTTTCTGCTGGAATATTGGCGGGACCATATTTGGTTAAACTGTGATGAAATGGGAGAGGAATTAGACACGGCCGTTACCCAACTCATCGCGGATAATTTTCGCTACGTCATCCTCCATAACCAGGTTGATGAAATTGATCCCGTTTTGCCTTACTTTTTATATCGTGAGCCAGTGCTGCAAGATGAGCAGCTAACGGTTTATGATTTGCGGGACTTTCAGCAATGGCCAATCTGCCCGCGATCATAGCTTTACCCGGCGTAGCCAGACGCGGCTGCTGTGGAAGGTGCTTTGTCCAGCCATATCGCCCAAGGCATCAGAAGTGAGCCAATTCACGTTACGGCCGTTCCCCCACTTGCTCCATCTCCCTTTTGGCGAAGCCACCACGCCGCGCCGCACTCCATCCGTCACTTTGGCTTGCAGCTCACACCAACCACGGCCGTTTTCTAAGCGCACCCAATCACCAGTTTGAATAGTGTGCCGGGCGGCATCATCGGGATGGATTTCTACAAACGGATCGCCTTCACGCGCCACCAGGTCATCCTGGTTGGCAAAAGTGCTGGTAGTGAAGTGATGGGAAGCGGGAGAAAGCAGGGTGAGGGCTTCTTCGGCTGGAAAACGGCCGTTTTCCAAATGGCCGTTCAGCGCCGCCCCATCCTGACCACCAGAATCAGCCACTTCCTGCCAGCCCGGCAGCGGGTCCAGCCCCAGGTCGGCAATTTTCTGTGAATACAGTTCCACTTTGCCGCTGGGCGTGGGGAAACGGCCGTCGGCAAACGGCACCTCTGGGTTAATATTGAGTGGAATGGTACCTTCGTTCTTGAGTCGTTCCAGTGTGATCCCGGCAAACTGAGGCTGAGTAACGGCCGTTGCCGCCAACACCTCAGCCAGCACCTCATCGGCTGACTGCTGCAGCCACGGTTCGCTGAAACCCATTTCTTGCGCCAAGGCGCACATCACGTCCCAGTTGCTTTTGCACTCCCCCAGCGGCGGGATGGCCGGATGGTTATACGTCAGGTAGGTATGGCCGTATGCTTTATGTAAATCTGCATGTTCCAGTTGGCTGGTGGCGGGCAAAACGATGTCGGCCAGATCGGCTGTGTCGGGCAGGAGTAGTTCATGCACCACGGTGAACAAATCCTCCCGCCGCAGTCCCTCCACCACCCGCCCGGCATTAGGCGCAATCGCCGCCGGATTAGAACCGTAGACAAACAAAGATTTGATGGGCGGATCGGCCACCTCGCCCAGCAGGGCTGCGCCCAGGCGGTTCATGTTCACTTTGCGACCCGGCGGCGAGCATTCGCGCCACTTGTGGATCGCTTCGCCGTCCCACGGCACGTAGCCGCTGGTGCTGTAGGCTAATCCGCCACCGCGACGGCCGTACTGCCCCATAATTGCAGGCAAAGCACAAATCGCCCGTACATTCTGCCCGCCGGTGAAGTTGCGCTGCAAGCCATCGGCTATTTTAATGAGGGCGGGCGTCGTTTCGGCATACAGCCGCGCCAAGCGAGCAATGTCGTCGGCAGGCAAACCAGTGATGGCGGCAGTACGCACCAGCGGATACTCGGCTAATCGCGCTCGCAGTTCCGGCCAGCCGACGGTGTGCTGCGCCAGCCAGGCTTCATCTTGCAGGCCAAGTTCAACCAAATGATTAGCCACACCCAGCGCCAACGCCCCATCGCTGCCTGGCTTGGGCGCGATGTGCCAGTCGGCCAGCTTGGCGGTGCGGGTGCGGCGCGGATCGATGACCACCACCTGGGTGCCATTTTTGCGCGCCTGGAGCAGATGGGGCATGAAGTGGGGCGCGGTGCTCACCGGATTGTGTCCCCAAATGATGACCAATTTACTGTGCTGCACGTCCTCGTAGCGCTGGCTGCGGCGGCTGCCCAGCGTCGCCTCCACGGCAAATTCGGCTGCCGCGCCACAAATGGTGCGCCCCAGCTGGCTGGCCCCCAAACGATTCCAGAAACGGCCGTTCACCACCCCCATTTGCAGCAAGCCCAGCGTGCCGCTGTAGCTGTAGGGCAAAATCGAGGCGGGGCCATGTTCAGCGATGATGCCGCGCCAATTGCGCCCAATCTCAGCAATCGCTTCGTCCCAGGAAATGCGCTGCCACTCGCCGCTGCCCTTCGGCCCTACTCGTTTCAGCGGATATTCAAGCCGGTCTGGGTGATACACATGATCCAGGTATGGACGCACTTTGGCGCACAGCCAGCCCTGCGTCACCGGATGATCCGGATCCGCATAGAAATCAACC
>JBNKLQ010000027.1:0-33929 GCA_050292445.1 Promineifilaceae bacterium (SeqCode)
TGGTGAAGTTGATTTAGATTTTATTGAGAAGCGTGGACGCATTTTTCCAGACTTACGAATTGGTGCAAATGTTGCTGGAACGGTTGCCCTTGAAGCAAATCAGGGAATTAGCAATCGTGGTGTCACTTTTATGGGAGAGGGTTTCATCATTTCTAAAGAGCAAGCTCATTATCTTGGGTTAGAAAGACTTTCGGGCTTGGAAAAGCATATTCGCCCTATAAGAAATGGCCGTGATATTACCCAAGCCTCAAGAAACCTATGGGCGATAGATTTACTCGGACTTACTGCCGAAGAAGTAAAATCAACTTATCCTGAAGTATATCAATGGCTTTTTGAAAGGGTGAAACCTGAGAGAGATGCAAAAAGGGGACGTAGCAAAGATGCAGATGAGTATGCAAAATATTGGTGGTTGTTTGCAAAGCCTCGCAAATCTTTTCGTCCTGCACTTGATGGTTTAGAAAGATATATCGTTACTACGATGACAGCTAAACATCGCTTCTTTGTATTTCTTGATGGCAATATTCTTCCAGATCAAGGTCTAATAGCTTTTGCTTTAGAAGATGCCTTTTTCTTAGGGGTTCTTTCCAGTCGTCTCCATGTTTTATGGGCTTTGTCAGCGGGTGGCAGATTAGGTGTGGGAAATGATCCGAGATATAACAATTCTCGATGCTTTTACACCTTCCCCTTCCCGGATGCCAGCGAAGTGCAAAAAGCGCGCATCCGCGCCCTGGCGGAACAGCTAGACGCCCACCGCAAGCGGCAGCAGGCCCAGCACCCCAGCCTCACCCTCACCGACATGTACAACGTCCTGGAAAAAGTTCGCGCCCTCGCCGCCGTAGGGGCAGGTCTGAGACCTGCCCCTACCAGCATGGAACCGCTTTCCGCCAAAGAGAAACAAATCCACGAGCAGGGCCTCATCGCCATCCTCAAACAGCTCCACGACGATCTGGACGAAGCCGTTTTTGCCGCCTACGGCTGGCCCGCCACGCTCACAGACGAAGACATCCTGCAACACCTCGTCGATCTCAACGCCGCCCGCGTCGCCGAAGAAGCAAACGGCCGTGTCCGCTGGCTGCGCCCTGCCTACCAGGCCCCCGACGAAGTGCTGCCCCAGCAAGCGATCTTACTAGAAGTGACAGGCACTTCGGAAGTGCCTGTCACTTTGGCCGAAAAGTTAGATTGGCCCAAAGCGTTGAAGGACCGGGCAACGGCCGTACGCGCTGTGTTGGGGGGATACGGCCGTCCGGTGTCGGTGGAAATGGTGGCTGAGGGATATAAAGGGCGGCGCACCAAAAAGCGCCTGGCTGAAGTCGAAGAAATCCTGGAAATGCTAGCCGCGCTGGGGCAGGTTGTGGAAAGTGGCGGGAAGTTTGCAGCGTAGGCCAGACCTGACAGGTTTACGAATGAACTTTGCTGCAAAACAGCTTTGTCATGCAAAACAATCTTATCGAAAAGGTGTCTTGAAAACCTGTCAGGTCTTGAAAATAATTACGTAATCTCATCAACCAGCTTCTCAAACTTAGCCACATCCGCCCGCAGCACATCCAGGCTGGCTTCCCAAAAATCGGGGGTGCGGATGTTGATGCCAAAACGAGCAGCCAGATCGGCGGCGTTGCCCATGCCGGTCATCGAGAGCAGCTCATCATAGCCGGTTTTAAACGGTTCCGGATCGGCCTGGTATTGGGCATACAGGCCCAGACCAAACAGTAAACCAAAGGTGTAGGGGAAATTATAGAATGTCGCGCCATAATAATGGGGCACGTAGGCCCAGCGATATGGATGCAGTGAACCTTCCTCCAGGGCATCTCCCAGCGACGCCAGCTGCGTTTCCCGGTCCAGATCGCACAGCTCCTCGGCCGAAAGCTCCCGCTCTTGGCGCATTTCAAACAGTTTTTCTTCAAACATGAAGTTGCTGCTGGCTCCCAACACCACCCGCGCGGCATATTCTAACACCCCGTCAATGATGATGAGCTGATCTTGAGGAACGGCCGTTTTTAATGCCGCGTTCTCCACAATCTTCTGACAAAACGTACTGGCCGTCTCGGCCAGGGTCATAGGGGTTTCGCGCTGGAGCGGTGTGCGCACCGCCAGGCAATGATTGTGGTAAGCGTGCCCCAACTCATGCGCCAGCGTGCTCACCCCAGAAAAACCAACCTCGTAATTGGTCAGAATGCGCGATTCTTCATCGCGCAGCCCCATGCAAAACGCCCCGCCCCGCTTGCCGTCACGCGGCTCAGCATCGATCCAGCCTTCGCTAAAAGCTCGTTCAGCCAAACGGCGCATCTTGGCAGAATAAGTGCCAAACTGCGTCATGACAAACTGTGTGGCATCGGCATAGGCCCAGCTTTGCTCTCCCTGCCCCAACGGCACCAGCCTGTCGTACCAGGCCAACTTGGGCAGGCCCAGCGCGCGGGCACGCGCCTTCAGGTAGCGCTGAAAATCGGGGAAAGCGTGGCGCGTGGCGGTCATCATCGCATCCAGCGTAGGACGATCAATGGCGTTGTCGAACAGCACCATCTCCAACGGCGATTCCCAGCCGCGCCGCCGGGTAATGGTCAAGGTTTCTCCCTTGAGACTGTTGAGAGCCGCTGCCAACGGAACGGCCGCTTCTGCCAAAGTATCCAACACTGCCTGATGCGCCTGTGCCCGCAAATCTCGGTCCTGCTCAAAAGCTAAATTTTGGGCAGCCGTGAGCGGCATTTTCTCAATTTTGCCATCTCGTTCAATGTCTACTGTCAATTGGGATGTGTAGTTGCTAAAAAGATGATACCAGCTGCTGCCCCCAGTTAGGGCAAGTTCGGCGGCTAAATCTTCCTGCTCGGGACTCATCAAATGGAGGGATTCTTCCTTGGCTTTAAGTAGCACATACTCATGTGCTTGGGCCACGGCCGATTTATCTAGCAGCAGTTCGACATCTAATGAACCAAGCCAGGCGGTGAACCGGGTGTTGAGCAAGTAGCGCTGCGAAAGATGAGGCAGCAGTTCGCTGTTTCGTGCCTGCGCTTTGGCATTGCGGGAATCGGTTGTCAGAAAACCATACAGATAAACCTGCAAAATATTTATTTGTTCATCAATTTTGTTCAGTCGATGAATAATCGTTTCCAATAAGGTAACCAGCTTGTCATCAACCGGAACGGCCGTATCTAACCGATTAATCTGATTTTCATCAAACAATGTTACCGTATCTGCAATTGCGTCGATCACGTCCTGAAATCCAGCTTCAAATTCAGCGGACTCCAGACCAGGAAAGACCGTGCTAAAATCCCAATGGGGCAAGTCAGATTTTACTTGGCTCATTTTTTCTCCAGTTTGGTTCAATTATGGGTACAATTACACTGCCGTTAGTTTAGCAACGATCAGGAGTAGAGCAAATAGGCAAGTAGACAATCATCTACAAAACATAAACGAGCCTTCACAGCCTACTAGCCAACGCCATCCCACCCAGCCACACTGGAACCAATTTGGTACAATTGCCATTCAACATCGCTACCCCACCGAAAATTTACGCACTTTTGTGAGACGGTAAAATGGGTTCTTCACAAGCAACACCAATTACATTATCTGACCCAATAGTCAGTCAGGCCGTCTCGTCGCGCCGTTTGTTGACGCAATTGCTGCGCATAACGGCCGTTGCCCTCATACTATCGGCTCTGCTGTTTTTGTTACAAGATAATTTTACCGGCGACGTTATTGCTCTCACGTGTTTCTACGGATTGTTCCTGGGGAGCATTGCACTCCTGGTACATACAAATCGCATCTTGGTAGCAGCTCATCTATTTACGGCCGTTGCCTGGCTGTCGCTTACCCTGCACCTCACCCTGTTTGGCATTGACGCCACGCCCACGCTGGGCGCTTACCTTGTCATCATCCTCATCGCCGCCTTGCTGCTGCGCGGAAAAGCCACCATTGTTTACACTGTGCTTTCTATCGTCGCTGGCCTTAGTCTGGCGTTTGCCATGGGGATCGGCCGTATTCCCCTTTATGCCCCATTACTTGGCCCTGCCATTACCATTGGCAATAGCTTTCCTAAACTATTTAGCATCCTCGCTTTGTTAGGCATTGCCTTTTGCGCTCTGCACTTCACGCTGGCCACGCTTCGGTTTAACGAGCACGATCTCAAGCAAATTCGGCAAACACTGGGGCAGCGCACAGTCGATCTGTCCATCATCAACGAGCAGCTGCGCCATGAAATCAGCGAACGACAGCATACCACTGAAGCCTTACGCGAAAAAGAAGAAAATTTTCGCGCCCTCGTTGAAGCCTCATTTGATGGCATCATCATATGTGCAGACCACATCATCCTGGAGGCCAACCCAAGATTTGCCACCATGTTTGGCTGCGCAACGATTGATGAGGTCCTGGGCAAAAAGGCAGCTACCTTTGTAACAGCTGAAAGCTCAACTGCCCTACAAAAATTAATGGAGACAAGCTCAAAAATCTCGTTAGAAGTCACTGGCGTTTGCCAGGATGGCAGCACCTTCCCCATAGAAATCGTCAGTCATCCAATCAATTATCAGGGAAAGCTGGCCCATATTAGTGGCTACCGCGATATTTCCAGCCGCAAACGGGCAGAAGAGGCCGAACAGCACGCGAAAAAGCTAGAAGGTTTACGCATCATGGCGGGCGGATTAGCTCACGATTTCAACAATCTGCTGGTAGCCATGATGAGCCAGGTAACCATCGCCAAAGCTCGCCTAAACCCAGACCATCCCAGCCACAATAATTTAGACAAAGCGATTCAGGCCACAGAAACGGCCGCATTGCTCACCCGCCAACTACTTGCCTACACAGGACAAGGCCATTTTGAAGTGAAGGGGCTACATCTCAACCAGCTCATTGCCCAAAACTTGCAGCTCTTCCAAGAGGCCCTGCCCGCCAACATTTCCTTCCACCGCAGCCTGTCTGAGCCGCTACCGCACATCCAGGCAGACAGCGCTCAAATTCAGCAAATTCTCATGAATTTGCTGCTCAATGGAGCCGAAGCAATTGGCACCAAAGAGGGCACTATCACTATTACCACCGCACCCTACCAACTCACCGCTGAACAGATCGATCAATGGCAGCCCATCAACGAAACGGTAGCCTTAGGCAGTTACGTTTTGTTAGAAGTCGCCGATTCGGGATGCGGTATGGATGAGGCAACGCTCAACCGTGTTTTTGATCCGTTCTATTCAACCAAAGGGACTGGTCATGGCTTAGGACTGTCTGCTGTGCTAGGCATCGTTCGCGGGCACAACGGAAGTCTGCGCGTTGAAAGCCAGCCCAGCAAAGGTACTTCGTTTCAGTTTCTTTTCCCTAGTGATGAATCCGAACAGCTTGGAGATGATTCAGATATGTCTACCTCACACCCATACCATAATACGATTCTTATTATTGATGATGAAAAACAGGTGCGCGAAGCGATAGGCGATATTCTGGATTTAAAGGAAATTCCCTCGCTTGCTGCTGCCAGCGGTCAGGAAGGGCTGGCACTCTTTGAGGCCCATCAAGACAAAGTTGGCCTGATTATTCTGGATTTAACTATGCCCGGTATGAGCGGCCTGGATACATTCAAAGCGCTGCGTCACCTCAACCCAACAGCTAAAATCATTCTCTCATCCGGTTTCACGGAAGGAGAGGTGTTACAAAAGATGGATGGCATTCGACCCAACGGATTTTTGCAAAAACCGTACCGACTGGAAACGGTCCTCCATACAGTAGAAAAGTATTTGTTGTAGTTATTCTACGGCCGTAGTCACTCTACGGCCGTATCCTCCAACCCAGCTAAATGCTGCCCCACGCTGCCCCCTTCCGCAATAATCTGCTGCTCATACTGTGACACCAACTCGCGCCGCAGCACCTTGCCAATAAAGCTGCGCGGGAACTCCTTCACAAAAATGACCAAACGGGGCACCTGGCTAGGCGGCAGGCGGCGCTGACAAAACGAAATGATCGTTTTGGCCGGGATGCGCGTCTTCTCTTTGAGGCTCACAAAAGCCACTGGCTGATTGGCAATACCCACCACAACCACTTCGCGCACCTCTGGCAGCTCGTAAATCACCTCTTCCACATCGCGTGGATAAGCCAAGGCACTGTCTTCTCCCTGCCAGCTGTCCTGCCGCCGGCTGATAATCTGGAAATAACCATCCTCTGTCATTCGGGCTACGTCGTTGGTATGCAGCCAGCCATTTTTGTCGATGACCTCACGGGTGGCGGTTTCATCCTGCCAGTACCCACGCATCACCTGCGGCCCACGAATCACGAGCTCTCCAATTTGCCCAGCGGCCAACGGCCGTCCCGATTTCAAATCCACAATGCGCACCTCGGTACTGGGCAAAGGCAGTCCAATTGAACCCACTTTGTGACGGCCGTTTATCGGATTGGAGTGTGTCACCGGGCTGGCTTCGCTCAAACCATACCCTTCCACTAACTTGCCCTTCGTTAGCTTTTCAAACGTTTCCTTTACTTCGATGGGCAGCGGTGCCGCTCCACTGATGCAGGCACGAATGGAATCGATGCCAAACTTACGCACGCCAGGGAAATTATTCAGCGCCACATACATCGCGGGCACGCCAGGAAACAAAGTTGGCCGGTAACGGCGAATGTTTTGCAGGACCTCTTCTGCATCAAAGCGGGGCAGCAAAACCATGCTGCCGCCAATGCTCACCGCCATATTCATGGCCGAGGTCATGCCGTACACATGGCTAAACGGCACTACGCACAGCACCACTTCCTTGCCGTCTTGCACATCCGTCAACCAGAGCCGCACTTGCATGGTGTTGGCTACCAAATTGTAGTGACTGAGCATGATGCCCTTGGGTTTGCCCGTGGTGCCGCTGGTAAATTGGATAACGGCCGTATCTGCCACACGCACTTCCACTTTAGGCGGCTGTGGCCGAAACTTACGCAGCCAACGCCCCCAGGTAAAGTCAGGGCTGCCCACCGGATTGGGAGGGCGATCAGCTGAACGCTGACCAGGCAGCAAAACGGACGCAATCTTTTTGGGCAATGGTAAATAATCAGAAATGCGCGCATAAATAACGTGGCGCACGCTGCTCTGCGCTTTGATGTTAACGGCCGTTTCCCCAAAGCGTCCCAGCGTCACCAACAGTTCAGCCCCGGAGGCGTTCGCCTGTCGCACCAACTCTTCGGTTGGGTCCAGCGGATTAGCCATCACCACAATGCCGCCAATGCGCAGCGTACCGTAATACGCTATCACCAGATGGGGCACGTTGGGCAGCAGCAGCATAATGCGTGTTCCCTTTTTAATGCCCAAAGAGAGCAGCCCATTAGCAAACCGCCCTGCCTGGGCACTCAATGAACGATAACTCAACGTTCTCCCCATAAAGTGTAGTGCGGGTCGATTGGGAAAGCGCCGCCAGGCCCGGTCCAACAGGCGTGTCAGCGGCAGGCGCGGCACATCGATGGTGGGCGGTACGGCCGTTTCGTAATTGGCCAGCCAGGGACGCTCCGCCAGCAAACTGCCTCGGCCCCCAGCCTCAGCATCGCTGCGCCAACGGGAATGGGCAGGAACGGCCGTTTCTCCCTCCAAAAAACGCTCAATAGCCCGATTCACCGCGTCTCGCCGCTCCAGCATCACCATGTGGGCCGACACACCCACATTGATCACCTCAGAACCTTCCGGCACCAGTTCCCCCACCCGCTCAAACGCTTCCTGGGGTAAAACCCGATCTTTGTTACCTAAAATCACCATTGTCGCTGGCTTCAGCTCAGGAAATTTGTCCCAACCCCGCCAGTGGCGCATGTTGTTTAAATACAGCTCTTGCAAGGCATACAAGGAAGCATCCATGAGCCGATTGGCCACTGGCTGGAGCAAGCGCAGCAGCGCCTCTGGCAGACGAAACAGCACCCTGTAAAGCGGTAAAATGCTGTACTCTCCTGCTCCAGCAATTAAAATGAGTTGGCTCACTCGCTCTGGATAACGCCAGGCAAACTCGGTGGCAATAGCCACGCCGTAAGAATGGCCGACCAGCACAAACGGCTGATTCACATCACAGTGGCGCAACACCGCCATGATGTCGGCCAAAATGCGGTCCATCTCATACCCGTGCCCTGGTCGGGAAGAACGGCCGTGTCCGCGTAAATCAATGGCAATGACCTCATTGTGAATGGCAAACTGTTCAATCTGATAGCGCCACTGCCGCGCCCGCCCACCAAAGCCATGGATAAACAGTATGGTGTGCAACGGCCGTTCCGGGGCAATGCGAATATAGCTAATTTGCACATTCGACTCTACCTGCGCTTCCTCACGGTACAGTTCCAGGTCAAGTTGCATGGCTTACATCCAATTCCAAAACGCTGGGCTGCAAATTGTGGTGCAAAATGCAGGTTTCCTCATGTAGTCCCAACAGCCACGTAGCCAGCTGGCCAATCGCCCGCTGCACGCCCAGCGTTGGCCGGGGAAAACCCAACTCATGCAAGCTAATCACATAATTGCCTGGCTCCCGCTGCCGAATCACCAGCCCCAGTCGTTGGGCAACCGGCGCTTCCTTGATGTAGGTTTCTACAAACAACGCTTCCTCTGCCGTGGCCCGAAACATCTCCATAAAATTGATGTGGCAGCCATCGGCAGAGAATTGCCAACGGCCGTATTTTGCCTGAATTGCATCTAAATCTAGCGGGGATTGTAAAACAACATGGGGCATAGGGAACTCCTTGGGGATGGGAAATTCATTGGGAACGGCCGTTTCACACCGCGCCCATTTGTAATAATGGCAGGTGCGCCCTTCAGCCAGGCCAATTTGCTCATATTTGGTGCGCAGCCGTTCATTATCCTCGGTGACAAACGTAGTGGCCAAGCGGCTGTGGAAATAAGGCGTGGCTTCCAACGCTTCGGTGATAGCCAGGGCATACTCTGCATGATCCGTGGCAATCTCCAGCAGGCCACCGGGCATCATGCGGGTGGCCAGCAGGTGCAAAAAGTCTACATTGATTAACCGTCGGTGCAGTTGCCGTGCCTTGGGCCACGGATCAGGAAAGTTAATGTATACCTCGGCCAGCGTCTCTGGAGCGCACAATGCTTGCAGCAAATAGCGCGCATCGCTTTGCAGCAGCCGCACATTGCCGAGCGTACCGATTGTAATCTTTCGCTGCGCTCGGTCCAGAGCTGGCAAAGAAATCTCGACACCAAGTATGTTGGTAGACGGCCGTTTCTGCGCCAAATCCACCAAAAAGTGACCACCCCCAAAGCCAATTTCCAGCAGCAGCGGGGCCTTACGATCAAAAATATCTTCCCAATTGACGGGCCAGTTTAATTGTTGGGCATTCAACAGCGATGTTGTCATGGGTAAATTATATGTGGAGAACCAAAAAATTCCGAAACGCGTTTTGCGCAACGGCCGTTTGCCCCTCTTGAAAGCAAAAAACTGGCGTTCGCATAAAGTCCTAGGCTCACGTTAACGCGTGCTCCGCCACAGTAAAACCCCGTGTAGATACTTTTTTGACACTTTTATGACACCTAATTGACACTTTTATAATTTCCATCTATAATTCCAGAACAAATTCAGAAAATGGATTCTTCGGCCGAATCAATCCAACCAAACCCGTTTCGGAGGAAATAAGCATGTTTACCCATCAATCTATGAAACGATGGTCGCTTTTGGCGATCATCCCCCTGCTTGGCGCGGTGCTGCTCGCAGCTTGCCAGCCTGCCACAGGCGAACCGGTCGAAGTGACGCGCATTGTCACTGAGACAGTAACGGTGGAAGGTGAAACACAAGAAGTCACCCGCGTTGTTACAGAAACCGTCGTTGTTGAACCAGAAGAACCTGAGGCACCCGCTCAACCAAAAGACCTCATCGTTTGTATGGCCCAGGAGCCAGACACCCTGTATCCTTTCGGCGGATCCATGTTGGCCGCAACGGCCGTTCAGGTCGCCATTTTTGAAACAGAAGTCACCACCTTCTCCTACGATTATCAGGCGTTGGGCGTCGAAAAATTGCCCAGCCTAGCCGATGGCGACGCTGTCGTTACTCAGGTAGAGGTGAATGAAGGCGATCTAGTTTTGGATGCCAACGGCAGTCCCGCCACGCTGGAAGCCGGTGTATCCGTCATTAACGCCGATGGTGAAACCGTTGAGTTCGACGGCTCCCCCATCACCATGGAACAGCTTAGTGCTGACTTTACCCTGCAACCACGCGTTTGGTCCGATGGTACCCCCGTGACCGCAGCCGATTCTGTTTACGGCTTTGAACTAAATCGCGATCCCGACACCCCAGCTGGTAAATTTGTAGCCGATCGCACCGCTTCTTACGTAGCCACTGGCGAACTGGGCTTAACCTGGACCGGTATCCCCGGCTTCCTCGACCCCACGTTCTTCACCAACGTTTGGCAACCATTCCCAGAGCACATCTGGGGCCAGTTTAGCGCTACCGAGCTATTGGAAGCTGAAGAATCAACTCGCCTGCCCGTTAGCGATGGTGCTTTCCACATCGTTGAATGGGTCGCTGGTGACAGCATCCGCGTAGAGCCAAATCCATTCTACTACCGCCAAGATGAAGGGCTGCCTTACCTGGACAGCGTTACCTTCAAATTCATCCCCGATACCAATCAGCTCATTGCCCAACTCATCTCCGGTGCTTGTGACCTCGGCACGCAAGATGGTCTAACCGCCAGCGATGCCCCGTTCCTCATTGAAGCTGAGAACAATGGCCTGCTGACGCCATACTTCCAAACCGGTACCGTCTTTGAGCACATCGACTTTGGCATTAACTCTTATGCCGATTACGGTGATGATCAGGGTCGTCCCGACTGGTTTGAGGATGCTCGTGTTCGTCAGGCAATGACGATGTGTACTGACCGACAAGGCATGGTTGACAATATCTTGTACGGCCGTTCCGAAGTCATTCACACCTATATCCCCACGGTCCATCCGCTCTACCCAGAAGAGGGTCTGACCGAATGGCCTTACGATATAGAAGCGGGCAACGCTCTGCTGGACGAGGTCGGTTTTGTTGACACCGACGGCGATGGCATCCGTGAGTATTACACCGATAGCGGCACCGCCTGGGAAGGCGAACCCTTCGTCGTAAACTTGGGCACCACCACTGGCAACGATATGCGCCAGCAGATGACCCAAATCTTTAAAGCCAACATGCTGGACTGTGGCATCGACGTTGTGCTCTACTACGTACCTGCTAGCGAATGGTTTGCCGATGGACCAGATGGTCCGTTATTCGGCCGTCGCTTCGACCTGGGCGAGTTTGCCTGGATCAGCGCCGTACAGCCCAGCTGTAACCTGTACCTAACCAGCCAGATCACTGGGCCAGAAGAAGAAGGCTTTGGTGGCTGGGGCGCTGCGGGCGACACCGGTTGGAGCAACGAAGCATTCGACCAGGCGTGTAACACCGCCCTGTCATCCCTGCCCGGCACGCCAGAGTATGAAGAAAACCACAAGGAAGCACAGCGCATCTTCTCCCAAGAAGTGCCCGTGATTCCCGCTTTCTTGCGCCTGATTGTGGCGGCAGCCCGACCCAATGTTGTTGGTTTCAGTGTAGACCCAACTGGCGGTACTGAGCTGCAAAACATCTACCAGTTCGATCTGGAACAGTAACAGGAAACGCCCTCCAACGTCTCGGATGCCATAAATAGCTTCTGAAGACTTAGAAAAAGCGCAGTCGTGTGTTCACACGGCTGCGCTTTTTCATTTTCTGCGCGGTTGCTGCTTTAGGCCGGATGGGTCACAATTAGCTCACCACTATTTTTGGAGGCACACGTTGCGTAAAAGGAATATTCGTATCATTGGGGTTCCCATGGATTTGGGACAGAACCGACGCGGTGTAGACATGGGTCCCAGCGCGGCCCGTTATGCGGGCTTACAGGCTCGGCTGGAGCGACTAGGACACACTGTTTTTGATGAGGGCAATGTTTCGGTACCAAATCCGGAAGAAGATGTGGCCCAATCCGGGGCAAAACGTTTGAAGACAGTAACGGCCGTTTGCCAAAACATCTACGACATCGCCCGGAAATGCGTCACCGCTGACGAATTTGCCATTTTTCTGGGCGGGGATCACAGCATCAGCATTGGCTCGATTGCCGCTGCATCACAAGACGAAACTTTAGGCGTCATTTGGGTAGATGCCCACGGCGACTTCAACACGCCGCAAAGCTCGCCCAGCGGCAACATTCACGGTATGCCCGTAGCCGCGCTGATTGGCGAAGGGCCAGAATCACTGGTGAACGTGGGCACACCTGGGGCCAAGCTCAAACCGCGCCAGATTGTGCAGGTCGGTATTCGAGATTTGGATACGGAGGAGCGCGAACGGCTGGTAGGCAGTGGCATCAGCGTGTTTACCATGCGGCATGTGGATGAGATGGGTATGGCCAGCGTGGCCCGGCAAGCGATTGACCGCCTGCGCCATTTCTCACGCATCCATGTGAGCCTGGACATGGACAGCTTAGACCCGGAACAGGCACCTGGCGTGGGAACGGCCGTTCCTGGCGGTCTCAGCTACCGAGAAGCACACTTACTCATGGAAATTTTGGGGGACAGTGGCCGGGTGCAGTCGATGGATATTGTGGAAATCAACCCCATTTTGGATACCATGAACCGCACGGCCGAATTGGCTGTGGAGCTGGCAGCATCCCTGCTGGGACAACGGATTTTGTAAGAGATTTGGTGCCTGGCACCTTGTAAGGAAGACTTTATGGCAGCCATCATGCGCGGTCTGGAAGCTGAGGCTTACGACCGACAATACAGTGACAAAGAACTTGTACAGCGCATCCTCAACTACTTTCGTCCCCATCGGCGCAAAGTGATCATTATTGCCATCTGCGTATTTCTGATGGCCCTGGCGGGGGCCGCCCTGCCCTTGATCGTCTCCAACAGCGTTGGCGTTATGACCGATGGCAACGATGATCGTCTGGTGCCTTTACTCATCGGTGTGGTTTTTTTCACCGGCATTGGCAATTGGGGCCTCAACTGGATTCGCCGCCAACTCACCACAGAGGTCATCGCTGATGTTATCCTGGCAATGCGCCAGGATGCATTTTCATCAGCCGCGCGACAAGACCTCTCATTTTACGATGAATTTAGCTCTGGGCGCATTGTCAGCCGGATTACCAGCGACACACAAGAGTTTGGCGAGGTAATCGTGCTGAGCACAGACGTGATCAATCAGTTGGCCGTGGCCCTCATTTTGATTATCACCTTGTTTAGCATCGAATGGCGACTGACGCTATTAGTGCTGGCGATGGCTCCTTTTGTGGCTCTGGCCGCCTTGGCCTTCCGCAAATTAGCCCGGCAGGTCACACGACAAGGCTCACGGGCGTTGGGGGAAGTGAACAAGGCCATCCAGGAAGCCGTCACAGGGATTCGTGTGGCTAAGAATTTTCGGCAGGAGCAAGCCATTTACGATGAATTCATGGATGTTAATCGGCAAGCCTATAGCATTAACGTGCGGCGTGGTTTTGTGATTGCCAATATTTTCCCAACGCTAAATATATTGGCGGGGATTGGGACAGCGATTCTCATCTACTTTGGGGGACGCGGAGCTGTGGCTGGGGCCATTACCGTGGCGGCCTGGTATTTGTTTGTAGCCACGGTTGATCGATTTTGGTTCCCCGTCAGCAATCTGTCTGCTTTTTGGAGCCAGTTCCAGGCGGGTTTATCCGCTGCGGAGCGAGTTTTTGCCCTGATGGATGTGAAAACGGCCGTACGCCAAACCGGCGATATAAAACCGCAAAACTTACGGGGAGAGATCATTTTTGACCACGTTTCCTTCCGCTATTCGGAGCAAGAGCAGGTGCTGGATGATTTTTCGCTGCACATTGCACCAGGCGAAAGCATCGCCCTGGTAGGGCACACGGGGGCAGGTAAATCCAGCATTATCAAGCTCATTGCCCGCTATTATGAATATCAGGATGGGCAAATTTGCATCGATGGTCAGGATTTGCGCTCGTTTGATTTAACTGAGTTTCGGCGACAGATTGGCATTGTGTCGCAGGTGCCGTTTTTGTTTGCGGGCACGGTGGCGGAGAATATTCGATACGGCCGTCCCGCCGCCACCAATGCTGAAATTGAAGCGATGGCCCGCCGCATTGGCGAAGGTGAATGGCTGGAAACCTTGCCCAACGGCCTGAACAGCGAAGTGGGCGAGCGCGGCAGCCGCCTCTCGATGGGGCAGCGGCAGCTGGTGGCGCTTACTCGCGTACTGGTACAATCTCCCCGTATTTTTGTTCTAGATGAAGCGACTGCCAGCGTGGACCCCTTCACAGAATCCCAGATTCAGCAGGCGCTGAACCTGATCATGGCCAACAGCACAGCTATTATTATTGCCCATCGCCTCTCTACCGTGCGCGCTGCTGATCGCATCATTGTTTTGCAAAAGGGACGCATCATCGAGCAAGGCAATCACGAGGCACTTATGGAACAGGGAGGGCATTACGCGGAGCTGTACGACACATACTTCCGGCATCAATCCCCCAAATACAACGAGACGGTCTCTACCTGGCGGCAGGAAGCGGCTAAGAAATAGAGCGCTGATTGACGCAGATTCTTGCAGATTTTGGAATTTGTTTACTCAGGGGTGAGGAGGAAATCGGCCGCAACCCAGCCAATGACACCCGCTTCGGTTTGAACCTGTTGCCAGAGTAGATCATCGGCCGTTTCTTGGCCATCGAGCAAGGTGAGTACGGTGCCATCTAGCAGCCATTCTAGCTGCTCCCCGCTGGTGCTGGGTGCGGCCCGTAGCCACACACCGACGCCGCTGCTGACAACGGCCGTTTCCACCACAGGTGCAGGTGTATTGGTTGGTTCAAGCGTAGGCTGTGTTGTGGGCTGTGCTGTAAGCACTGGTGATGGCTCCACGGGATCAGTTTCTGTAACGATAGGTGGTGCCGGGGTCAACGTTGGGGAATCTGTGGGCGCAAGGGTTGGCGGATCGGTGGGGATTTCAGTGGCGTCTATCACCAATGAAGGTTCTGTGGGGGAAATAAGCGGCTCAACCGGGCGTGGTGTCAGACCAAACGCGCCTAAAAAGATCAGGGCCACCACAATCGAGGCTAACGCCCGCACCAAATCAATTTGCACAGAACGACGTGCCTCTAGCCGCCCCACATTGTAAGCGGAATCGGTTGATTGACCGCGACGAATAACCGCGCGTCCCCCATAATATAGCGCTGCCAGGATTGCCACACCGGCAATCACGGCAAAGACAATGTTCAATACGGCCGTCACACTGCCTCCTTCCTTTACATCTGATTAACGACTACTTTAACCAACACGGTACTGTTTGGCAAGCTCTGTACAACTCTGCAATACATGTTACAAGTTCTCCAAAGCACGCTGTACGTTATGCAGTTTGGCGAAAATTGTTTGATCCTAACATGAATTTACGCCGACTGCTGCACTTTCACTTCCTGCCATAACGCTTCCAGATCGTCCAAATCCATTTCGGCCAGGGTTAACTGGCGCGCTTCTGCCAACTTTTCCAAGGCACGAAAGCGACGACTAAACTTCGCGTTTGCCTCACGCAAAGCCGATTCAGCATCAACATCTAGCCATTTCGCCAAATTCACCACAACAAACAGCAAATCACCCAGCTCCTCGGCCCGATGTTCCGGCAAGGTAGCTTCGCGCAGCTCGGCAATTTCTTCCTGCACTTTTTCGTAAACACCTTCGATGTCTGGCCAATCGAACCCCACCTGACGCACCCGAATTTGCAGTTTTTGGGATCGCGCCAGCGCTGGCAGCGCTTCAGGAATATTGTCCACCAGCGAATCTGAGCGCTCCGCTTTCTCCTTGGCCTTCAACATCTCCCAATTCTGTATCACTTCTTCGCTATCGCGCACCTGCCAATCCCCCCATACATGCGGATGGCGATATTTTAGCTTGGCATCAATGCTCGCGATCACATCCGTCAGGCGAAATTCTTCTGTTTCGCTGGCCATCTGGATTTGCATAACCAGGTGGTAAAAAACATCGCCTAGCTCCTCACGCAAGCCGTCCATATCGTTCTCATCTAGCGCCGCTAAAACTTCGCTGGCTTCCTCTAAAAAGCCGCTGCGCAGGCTTTGGTGCGTTTGTTCCTGGTCCCAGGGGCAGCCATCAGGACTGCGTAAAATGGCTACAGTTTCCGCAAGCGTGGCCAATGAAGACAGCTGGGGCAAGGGTGGCACAAACAAGCTGGTGAGGTGGTTCACCTTATCACTGCGATCAATTTCGTACAGAGAAATTTGCTCAACCGCCTGATTGTCATCCCCAGCCTGGTGGATAAGCGTAACGGGATGTTCATCAGGGTAAACGGCCGTTAACACCATTTTCAATTCGCTGGCCAACATACGACTGTACACTTGGCCTAACAACAGGGGAAAATCGGGATTCACCGGGGGATAGAGGTATTGAGTAAGCTCAATGGCATCAAAGATTTGCACCCCGTCCATGCCGTCTTGCTGAACGGCCGTTAAACAAGGCTCCACAAAACTCAAGCCAGCCACAACTTCTACCGGCACACCGGCCGCTTCCGCCTGAGCCGCCAATCGGGTCACTGTGGATTCCCCGACAAAAGGATGCCCGGGTACCGCATAAATCACATCCCCCTGCTGAGCCAGCTGTATGAGTTCAGTTACAATCGTAGCGTAGACCGTATCAAAACTGTCGGCTGTGTCATAAATGTGGTCAAAACTGTGGCGTGTGACGTACTCTGGCAGGTCCACCACGGCGGGATGGCGCTCTGTGCGCAGATACACAACCTCCGCTTGGCTGAGGATGTCCCAGGCAGCTCTTGTCAGGAAACGGCCGTTTCCTGGCCCCAAGCCCACAACGGTAATATTACCCATTAAATCACCCTATTTCCCCAAAGCAAAAAGACGAGAGCCAAGTCTCGCCTTTTTAATGATCATTTGTAGAACGCATGTAAAAGCGGGGAGGTTGTGAAATTTAGAAAAATCAAACGCCCGCTTTTATCCAACAACTTAACGCTTGGTATAAGTCGGAGCCTTACGAGCACGCTTCAAACCTGGCTTTTTACGTTCCTTAATGCGTGCATCGCGGGTCAGATGCCCACCGGCACGTAGGGAACCACGCAGATTTTCATCATATTTAACCAGAGCACGCGCCAATCCTAAACGCACAGCACTAGTCTGACCAGTGATACCGCCACCGTTAATGTGAACACTCACATCCACTTTACCCATTAGCTCTGTATCTGCCAGAGGACCAGTCAATGTCAAGTAATCACCAAAACGCGGGAAAAACTCCTTGACGTCTTTACCGTTGACCATAAAATTACCCTCGGCATCGCTATCGAGATAAATGCGCACCCGTGCAGAAGCACGTTTGCGGCGGCCAATTCCTTCATAATACCGTCTTGATTCTTCTGCCATCTTCTAATCTCCTACAGTTCCAGCGAAACAGGCAGCTGCGCCTGATGCGGATGCTCTTCGCCCGCATATACTTTCAGCTTTTTAATCATTTTGCGCCCCAGCTTATTCTTGGGCAACATTCCTTTAACCGCCAATTCTATTGGCCGGGTCGGGAATCTTTCTAACTGCTCCCGCAGCGTAATTTCAGTTAGACCACCGGGGTAACCAGAATGCCGATAATAAACCTTCTGATCCAACCGACGACCCGTTACATGAATTTTTTCTGCATTGATTACAATTACATAATCACCGCAGTCCACCGAAGGGGAAAATCCTGGTTTATGTTTGCCACGCAAAATGGTCGCTATACGAGACGCTAAACGTCCCAATGTTTGACCTTGAGCATCGACAATAAACCATTGGCGCTCAACTTCGGCCGGTTTTGTGATGAACGTTTTCATGCCGCTTTCTCCTAACCACTAAACTGTCTGGATTTTCGACTTACGTCGCAGACCAGTTTAGGTTTTCATATGTAATAGAAACGAGTTGAAGACCTTGTGGCGGGGCAACCGTGCCGCAAGCATCGCGACTTGCAGCCTTAAACGCCCGTACAAACTCTTCAATAGTCCAGGTTCCTTCTCCTACCAGTTTTAAACTGCCCACAATGCTACGTACCATTCGGTACAAAAAAGCATTGGCCTCAATGCGAAACTGCAAATCAGTTCCTGAACGAGTCCATTCTGCCATGAACAGCTCACGCACAAAATTGTTACCCTGCGGCGGCTGGCCAAACGTGGCAAAATTGTGCAGCCCCAGCAACACTTCTGCTGCCTGGTTCATTTTTGCCTCATCCAGTGGCTTGTAAACATGCCAGCTAAAACGGCGTTTTAGCGGATGGCGCGTTGGCCCATCGTAAACGTTGTAAACATAGGCCCTTCGCAGGGCATCAAACCGTGGATGAAAGGAGGCGGTTACCTGTTTCAGTTGTAAAATTGCAATATCTTCTGGCAAGTTTGCATTGAGTGCTCTTCTTAAATCCTCACTGCTGTGCCGCCAGTCGAAAGAAAAAGTAATGACCTGACCAACTGCATGAACACCACTGTCTGTTCGTCCTGAGCCAAGCAACGTAACGGGTTGGCGGGCTAGCTGACTCAGGACGTTTTCAATTGTGCTCTGTACGGTCGGCTGTGTCTCAACCTGCCGCTGAAAACCATGATACTCCGTGCCATCATAGGCAGTCAGAGCAGCATACGTTGGCAAGCATTACTCCTCATCAACCAACATGATCATTGCCATGTCAGCATTGTCACCGGAACGCTTGCCTATTTTAACCATGCGTGTGTACCCACCTGGCCGATCAGCAAAGCGGGGAGCGATGTCATCAAATAGTTTTTTAACAACATCAACTTCTTCCATATCGCCTGACTCATCTTCTGCCTGGCGAAAGCGGGAAATACGGGCAGCGGCTAACCGCCGAGCATGCACAGTCTGCGCCGGATCGCCCTTGGCCAGGCCACGCTTGGCCAGGGTAATGATTTTCTCAGCTGCTGGACGCAGCATTCTTGCTTTTGCTTCTGTGGTCAATATTTCTTCATGGATGAGCAGCTCTGCAATCATGTTTTTGCGCAATGCTTTGCGGTGAGCAGTGTCTCGACCCAATCTACGACCGCTTACTCTGTGTCGCATGATGTTTACCTCTTTATTATGGGGAAACGGCCGTTACTATACAACAGTCGTCTCGCCTTCTTCATCTTTCAAAAAGCCTTTAGCGCGCAGTTGATCTTTTAATTCATCCAGGGATTTTTCACCAAAGTTGCGAATGGCCAGCATGGTTTCTTCACCACGTTCTAGCATATCCAACATTTCACCCACTTTGGTAATTCCAGTCCGCTTCAACGAATTAAAAACGCGAACGCTCAGATCAAGCTGCTCAATCGGCGTGTCATAAATTTCGTTCGGGATAGCGCCTTCTTCCTCTTCTTCCTCTTCAACAGGCAAGAAAGTTTCTTCGCTTACACCAGCAATTGGCCGCAAATATTGCATCATAATTTGGGCTGATTGGGCTAGCGATTCTTCTGGCTTAATGGTGCCATCCGTCCAGATTTGCATAATAATGCGATCATAATTAGCCGCCTGTCCGACGCGGGTTTTTTCAACTTCATAACCAACGCGCCGAATCGGGCTAAATATAGCATCAACAGGCAGCTCGCCAATGGGCAGGCGACCCCGCTCTTCAGCTGGGGAATAGCCACGACCGGTTTCTGCCGTCATCTCAATTTCTAAAAAGGCATCATCAGAATCGACTGTAAAAAGGTACAGATCAGGGTTGATGATTTCGACCTCGGGGGGCGTCTGAATATCTGCTGCGGTAACGGTACCCGCACCATGAACTTCTAGCCGCAAGCGGGCCGTGTCGGTGCCATGGAGTTTTAAACGCAACTGCTTAATGTGCAGAATCAGTTGCATCATGTCTTCGCGAACATGCTCAATGGCCGAAAACTCATGCGGCACATCGGTTACGCGAATAGATGTAATGGCAGCCCCCGGCAATGATGCAAGCAAGACGCGGCGCAGAGCGTTGCCCAAGGTCGTACCATACCCTCTTTCTAATGGCCCGAGGATAAAACGGCCGTATTCACGCGACATCGCGGTGCTTTCAATTTTGGGCAGTATAAGATTACTAATAGCCAACGTACATACCTCCCTATGCTATGCTAGGCTCGGGACGGTTAAAAATTACCGCCGGGAGTAATATTCAACAACAAGCTGCTCATTGATGGACACATCAATGTCATCACGAGCAGGTAAATTCACAACATTTGCCGACACGTTGCGGGTATCCAAAGATAACCAGCGCGGCACCTGACGATCATCCAAATCTTCACGCAGAACTTTAAAGTAGCTATTGCGCATACTTTCTGAGCGAACACCCACGATGTCACCAGGGGAAATCAGGGCGGAGGGCACATTTGTTTTACGGCCGTTCAGCGTAATGTGACCATGCTGCACCAATTGACGAGCCTGCGACCGAGAATCGGCCCAACCCAAACGATAGATGACATTGTCTAACCGGGTTTCTAAAAGAACCAACAAATTAGTACCCGTCAGGCCAACACGCTGCGTCGCTCGCCGGAAGTAACGGCTGAACTGACGCTCCATCACACCATAAATGCGGCGTGCCTTTTGTTTTTCGCGCAACTGCAACAAATAGTCAGAAGCGCGTCCACGGCGAAATTGATTATCGCGACCATGTTCCCCAGGGGGATAAGAACGACGCTCAAAAGAGCATTTTGGGGTTAAACAACGAGACCCCTTCAAAAACAGCTTTTCACCTTCACGGCGACAAAGCTTACATACTGGACCAGTATACCTTGCCAACTTAACCTCCGTATTCAAGCTAAAACGAGAGGTTTACAGGTGTGGCACACCCCTTCATCCCTCTCAGAAAACCAATAAACTGTAAAAGTCAGTGAAAGACTTTGAATAATAAATTATGCTTCCAGCCTCAACAAACCGGATACACAATTAGTACACAATAAAAATTTAAACGCGACGCTTTTTCTTGGGGCGGCACCCATTATGGGGCACTGGCGTAATATCGCGAATACTTTTTACACGAATGCCAGAAGCCTGCAAAGAACGAATAGCTTGCTCACGACCTGGACCAGGCCCCTTCACAATAACATCCATTTCCTGCATACCACTTTCCTGAGCGGTGCGGGCTGC
Source organism: Promineifilaceae bacterium (SeqCode) (assembly GCA_050292445.1). Lineage (GTDB taxonomy): Bacteria > Chloroflexota > Anaerolineae > Promineifilales > Promineifilaceae > Leptofilum. The sequence goes on from JBNKLQ010000027.1 coordinate 21,028, forward strand.
ACTTTGCGCAGCCAATCGTGCAGCATAAGGTGTACTCTTGCGAGAACCCTTAAAACCAGAACTGCCAGCGCTTGCCCAAGCAACGGTGTTACCACCCATGTCGGTGATAGTCACAATGGTGTTATTAAAGGTGGCAAAAATGTGCGCCTGACCTTGAGGCACCATCCGCTTTACTTTCTTGCGGGTTTGAGTCTGTCTTCTACGTCCCATTCCGTCTCCTAAAACCTAAACAATGAGCTGGGGCCAAGAGGCCATTTCCAGTCCATCTCAAATCAAAATCAATTAATATTATTTGCCCTTACGGCGACCACGTCCTGCAACCGTCTTCTTGGGACCCTTGCGCGAACGAGCATTGGTCTTTGTTCGCTGACCATGCACAGGCAAATGACGACGGTGGCGCAAGCCACGATAACAGCCAATTTCTGTCAGGCGCTTAATATTCATCGCAACTTCGCGCCGCAAATCACCTTCCACAATAAAATCATTGTCAATGATTTGGCGCAGCTGCGTTACTTCACTTTCTGACAAATCTTGAACGCGTGTGTTGGGATCAACACCAGCCTTCTCAATAATAGCCTGACTGGCCGTCTTACCAATGCCATAAATATAAGTCAGACTAATTTCTACCCGTTTATTACGGGGGATATCCACACCAGCAATACGTGCCATAATTCCTCCAGAAAATCCTTACGAGATCATCCTGTGTCAGGCTATGCTGACACAGCTCCCTTTTAACCCTGGCGCTGCTTGTGATTTGGATCAGAACAAATCACACGTACAACACCTTTCCGCTTGATAATTTTGCACTTTGGGCAACGACGTTTAACAGACGCTGATACCTTCATCTTTAACTCCTAAAACAACCTCATATTCATCAGGCTGTTCATCACATATCATTTCTGGTAAAAAATCTTGAGAAAATAGTTGTTTGTTTTTATCCAAAGCAATCTACTATTTTGCCATCAATCGTTTGTTCTGTCCAGAAATTGCTTTTTTACATCACTTTCTGCACAACTTCGATCAGATCTTCAGTCACTTTATGAATTGATTGCTCGCCATTGATTTTGACGAGCAGCCCTTTTTCATCGTAATAGGCAAGCAATGGAGCCGTCTCAGACTGATACACTTCCATACGTACGCGAATCGTTTCCTCGTTGTCGTCAGCTCGACCTTCAATTTCAGCTCGTTTCGCCAACCGTTCAACCAAAACATCCTGATTCACGTCTATGAACGGCACAATGGCAATTTTGGCAGAAAATTCACTTAGCAACTCATCCAACGCTTTTGCCTGGGCAGTTGTTCTAGGAAATCCATCAAGAATTGCCCCATGCACGCAGTCTGGCTGTGATAATCGATCTCGTACCATGGCCACGGTCACCTCATCAGGCACCAGTTCGCCTTTATCCATATAGGTACGGGCCAGCTTTCCCAGCTCGGTTTCGTTTTTTAAGTTTGCCCGAAACAGATCGCCAGTGGCCACTTGCGGTAATCCCAACGAGGCTTCCAACTTCTTTGCCTGGGTCCCTTTACCAGCCCCAGGGGCCCCCATCAAGACAACAAAGGTTTTCATTAGATGAAACCCTCGTACTGACGCATGAGCAGTTGAGATTCCAGTTGGCGCATTGTGTCGATGACTACACCCACAACAATGATAAGACCAGACCCGCTAACAACCAGGGTACTTTGCTCGATGTCCGGTATGTTCAGAATAACGCCTACTAAACTCATGATGCCGGGTAGAATGGCAACTGTTCCCAAGAAAATGGCTCCGGCAAAAGTAATGCGACGGACCACTTTTGTAATGTAATCTTCCGTTCGTTTACCGGGACGAATACCAGGGATGAAGCCACCCTGCCGCTGCAACGTTTGCGGGATATTTTGCTGGCGCACCATGACATCTGTGTAGAAGAAGGTGAACCCAACAACCAGAATGAAAAATGAAAGCCAGTAGACGGCAAACCCAACGGGTGCCACTGTGGGATCGGCATTACCAAAACGGCTCACGGCCGTTGCAATCGTATCTACAAAACCACCATTGCCACTGATAAACAATCCTGCCAAAACAGATGGAAAGATAAGAATAGAATTGGCAAAGATAATCGGGATCATCCCAGCCGTATTTACCTTAAGTGGCACATAGCTACTTTGGCCCTGGTACACTTTACGACCCCGTACACGACGGCCGTATTGCACCGGTATTCGTCTCTGCCCTTCCTGCACAATCACAATGACAAAAATAGTCAGCACCGTAATAATTAAGAAGGCAATGATTGTAAAGATACGTGCCGTAGCATCGTCCAGTTGGAACAAACCAGCTACGCCAGGCAGAATTTGGGCTACAATCCCGCCAAAGATAATCAGGGAAATACCCTGACCAATACCGTCTTCAGTAATCAGTTCACCCATCCAAATGGCAAACATGGTGCCGCCCATCATGGCCAAAAGCGTAGTCAGGGTCGGCAGCAGCTGATCGGGGGCGAAGCCAAAGTTCGGCATGATTTGAGCCAACCCATCAGCACCACCTACACCCAAACTAAACCCAACCAAGCGAATCTGACCAACCGCCTGCAACAGCGAAAGCGGTACAGTCAAATAATAAGTGATACGATTTTTACGATTTCGTCCAGATTCACCTTCAGAATCCATTTCCTGCAATTGTGGAATGATAGGCGTGAGCAGCTGAATGATAATTGAAGCAGTAATGTAAGGATAAACACCCATGGCCATTACTGAAAAATTACGGACAGCGCCTCCAGACAAAAGATCTAAGAAGTTAACAACCTGGTTGCTACTGCTGCTATTTGTAAACTGCAACCATGCGCCCAGGTCAACACCTGGTACCGGAATGTTGGCCACCAGGCGATAAATTACCAGAATAAACACCGTAAAAAGAATACGACGGCGCAGATCTGGCAAGGAAAAAGCAGCTCTGACTGATTCGATCATGATTTTCCTCCAAGAGTTGGTGTCAGTAGCCGGGCTGTCTGCCCACTACAACACGTTATGAAAGGGGGAGCACCTCGATCGTACCTCCAGCTGCCTCAATTTTCTCTTTAGCAGATGCAGAAAAACGATGGGCTTTTACAGTAAGGGCCACGTCCAAATCGCCATCACCCAACACAACTACCGGATCAGTTGGTTTTTTGATGAGTCCGACAACAGACATAACTTCTGGCGTTACATCAACACCCTCAAAATCAAACTCTGCCAGGCTTTTGAGGTTAACTGGCTTATAGTAAACCTTGTTGATGTTGGTAAAACCACGCTTGTAGGGCAAACGGCGCGCTAAGGGCAGCTGACCACCCTCAAAATAGATGCCTTTTCCCCCACCACTGCGAGCGCCTTGACCCTTGGTACCACGGCCAGCAGTTTTTCCCTGCCCGGCAGCGATACCACGACCCACTCGCTTGCGCTTTTTCTTTGAGCCATCATTTGGGCGCAGATCGTGCAATTTCATTTTATTCTACCTCTTCCACTGTCACTAAGTGACTCACTTTATTGACCATGCCGCGAATAACGGCCGTATCCTCATGCTCAACCGTCTGGTTCAATTTATTGAACCCCAGCGCACGAATGGTCCCTTTTTGATCTTTTTTATAACCAATTGAACTCTTCGTATACGTAATGCGTATCTTAGCCATTAGCCACGACTCCAAAACGGGGTAACTTCAGCGACATCCTTACCGCGATCCGAAGCTACCTCTTGAACACTTTTCAGATTACGCAACCCATTCATAGTGGCTTGCAACACATTCAAAGCATTCGCACTACCCAGGGATTTAGACAAAATGTCTTTATACCCGGCTGCTTCAATAACGGCGCGAACGCCGCCACCGGCGATAACACCGGTACCAGGCGAAGCTGGCTTAAGCAAAACACGCGCTGCACCATGTACACCAATAATTTCATGCGGAACTGTGCTGCCCACAATCGGCACCTTGGTTAATGATTTACGAGCCGCTTCTAATGCCTTGCGGATAGCATCCGGCACAGATCGTGCTTTACCAACGCCAACACTAACACGCCCTTTGTTATCGCCAACTACCACAGTCACGCGAAACGCGAAACGGCGACCACCCTTGACAACTTTAGCCACACGGGTAATGTCGATGATTCGTTCGTCGTATTCCTGTTCAAATTTTTGTCGTCTTTGACCCATTTCTCTCTCCGTCCTTAGAAGTCTAGGCCACCCTCACGGGCACCATCAGCCAACGCTTTAATACGGCCGTGATATAGATAACCACCACGATCAAAAAGAACTGTAGAAATACCAGCCGCTTTCGCCCGTTCGGCAATTGCCTTACCAACCATGGTTGCCTGCTCTTTCTTGCTTTTACCAGAAACTTCCCCACGCAGCGCTTTATCCACAGTAGAAGCCGAGACAACGGTTTTGCCAGCCACATCATCAATAACCTGAGCATAGATATGGTCCAGGCTACGGAAAACATTTAGACGTGGCCGTTCGGCCGTCCCTGATATTCTTGTGCGAATGCGGCGATGACGCCGCTTGCGTGCAACTTTTGATTTAATAGCCATTGCTAACTACCTCTTCTAGACCTTGCCAGCTTTACCAGCTTTACGGCGAACGTACTCGCCTCTGTAACGAATCCCCTTCCCCTTGTAGGGCTCCGGGGGACGTTGCTTGCGAATGACAGCAGCCATTTCGCCCACAACCTGCTTATCGATGCCAGAGATAATAATTGTTTTACTCCGGTTCTCAACAGCAAAAGAAACATCCTTGGGTGGCTCAAAACGCACTGGGTGAGAGTAACCCACATTCAGCACCAACGTTTGGCCGTCCATTTCAGCGCGATAGCCCACGCCTTCAATGTCCAGGATTTTGGTAAAGCCATCACTCACGCCCAAAACCATATTGTTGATGAGCGATCGGGTCAGGCCATGCAAAGAGCGATGTTGACGAGACTCAGACGGCCGTTTCACCGTCAAAACCCCATCCTCCTGCTCAAATTGCATGTCTGGATGAACCACCTGGGACAGCTGCCCCTTGGGACCTTTTACATTCACAGTCCCTTTTTTTACTTCAATTTGCACCCCATTTGGAATAGTAATGGGGGCTTTACCTATGCGAGACATATTAATCCCTCCAACTACCAGACCTTACAGAGCACTTCGCCGCCAACACCCATGCGGCGGGCCTGCTGCCCAGTCATAATTCCCTGAGACGTAGTGACAATAGAAATACCCATGCCACTCAACACCCACGGGATGTCACCCTTACCAACATATACACGACGACCAGGGCGACTCACCCGCTCTAACCCGGTAATAACCGAGCGCCGGGTCCGCCGGTCGCCAACATATTTCAAAGTGACCTGCAAAACCGACTGCGGTTTCTCCGGCAGCACTTTGTACGCTTCAACATAACCTTCTTTCTGCAACACTTCTGCAATCGCAACCTTAACATTCGAATGGGGCATAGAAACCGTTCTATGTTCCCGCATTTGGGCGTTGCGAATGCGTGTCAACATATCAGCAATTGGATCACTCATTGACATGATACACCACCTTTACCAGCTTGATTTGACTACGCCAGGGATGTTGCCCTGCAACGCCTGCTCACGGAAACAAATGCGGCACAGACCAAAGCGGCGAATATAACCGCGCGGACGTCCACATAACTTACAACGATTACGAACCCGAACTTTATATTTACGGTTCGATTCACGAGCAATCATTGATTTTTTTGCCATACTAATTCTCCCAGAAGGGCATGCCCAACATCGATAATAAACGCCGCCCCTCTTCATCTTGCTGGGCAGTAGTTACAATGCTAACTTCCATACCACGAATTTTATCAATTCGATCGTAATCAATTTCAGGAAAAATCAATTGTTCACGCAAACCCAGGGTGTAGTTTCCTCGACCATCAAAAGAATCCGGTGAAATACCCTGAAAGTCACGCGTACGGGGCAGCGCCACATGAACAAGGCGGGTCAAAAAAGACCACATCCGTTCGCCACGCAAGGTTACCTTCAACCCAATCACGCGCCCTTCGCGCAGCTTAAAGCTGGCAATTGAATTTTTCGCTTTGGTTAATACCGGTTTCTGGCCTGTAATTGCGGTAATATCGTTCACCGCAAACTCAATCGCTTTGGCATTATCCAAAGCCTCGCCTAAACCAACATTAACCACAATCTTTGTAATCCGTGGTACCTGCATCACGCTAGAGTATTCAAACTCTTTTATCAAAGCAGGCACCACTTCATCTGCATACTGCTCTTTAAGTGGTGTAAACACAGTTTACCTCCGAGTTGAGTGGCAGGTCGGCATACGTTTCTTTTTCAAATCACGCACTTTGGCCACCTGGCTCACCGACGGTACTAATAAAATAATTTAACTAATTGGATTACCGCTTTTCTTTGAAAAACGAATGCGGTTTCCATCTTCATCCCGGCGAACCCCAACACGGGTTGGCTCGCCAGTTTCCGGGCAAACAAGCATCACATTCGAGACACTAATGGGGGCTTCAAATTCAATGATGCCACCTTGCGCCTGGCTGCGCCCACCCGTGGGACGGGGCTTCTGATGCTTCTTCACTAAATTAACGCCAGATACCACCACACGGTTCTCTTTTGGTAGAACGCGCTGAACGGTACCGCGAGTTCCTTTATAGTTGCCAGAAACAACTTCTACTTCATCTCCAACTTTAATTCGCATAGCTTCCTCTCTATAAAACCTCTGGGGCAAGCGACATGATACGATTGTAGCCAGCCGGACGAAGCTCACGGGCAACAGGACCAAAAATACGGGTGCCAACTGGATTCTTGCTGTCTGAATCAACAATCACTGCAGCATTGTCATCGAAACGAATATAGCTGCCATCATCGCGCTTGTACTCTTTTTTGGTGCGCACGATAACTGCTTTTACGATAGAACCCTTTTTAACGGCCGAATTGGGCACGGCCTTCTTAACTGTCGCTGTCACCATATCACCCACGCTGCCGTAACGACGAATTGAACCACCCATCACCTGGATGACCAACAGTTCACGAGCACCGGAGTTATCTGCGACATTCAAACGACTTTCTTTTTGAATCATGATGCAGTCCTCTTATTTTGCTCGCTCCAAAACGGAGACAACTGACCATCGCTTATGACGGCTGATGGGCTGGGATTCAATAATCTCGACACGATCACCAGTACGGCATTCATTTGCTTCGTCATGTGCCTTGTACTTTTTCACCAGGCGCATCACTTTGCCGTAAATTGGGTGGCGTTTCGTTGTCGTTACGGCCACAACGACGGTTTTATCCATCTTGTCGCTCGTCACAACGCCTTTTAATTGTTTACGTTGCTCTCTCATGATCTACCTCTATCCTGCAACCTCAGCCGCCACGATGCGCTGGGATTGTCCTGCTTTCTTAGATTGACGGCGGCTGTGCGGCCGTTTTTTGTTTAAGTTCACCAGTGCTGTGGCCACCTCATTACCGCTGCCATCAACAAAGGTTACTTGCCAACCGCTATCTTCATAACTGTACCGAGCAGATGCTTCCCACTCTTTACCAGCCAGGGCAGATACCAGATTTTCGCTGGCAACGGCCGTTTCAATAGCCAATTGTCGCATGTTCAAAACTGTTTCCAGTTGAGCAATCTCACGACGCACGGCCTTGAGGCGAGAATAATCTTCCAGCCGGGCAGACGCCTGTTGGAACCGCAGGTTAAACATCTCCTCGCGGCCGTTTTCCAACATCTCTTCCAGCTTGGCATCACTCATTTCACGTAATTCCACAATATTTGCCATTACAACCTATCCTCCCGAGAAACAATCTGCGTCTTGATAGGCAGCTTGTAGCTAGCCAGGCGCAGCGCCTCGCGTGCCGACTCTTCAGGCACACCAGCAATCTCAAACAGAATGCGACCTGGCTTAACAACCGCCACGTAATGGTCCACAGACCCTTTACCTTTACCCATGCGGGTTTCGGCCGGTTTTGCAGTGACAGGCTTATCTGGAAAAATCCGAATCCAATATTTACCGCGCCGCTTGTTATGGCGCACAACTACACGACGAATAGCTTCAATCTGCCGACTGGTAATCCACCCAGGCTCCAACGCCTGAATGCCAAATTCACCATTCTGCAAATCAGAACCGCCCTTCGCCATACCGCGCATGCGCCCACGGAACTGCTTACGGTATTTTGCTCGTTTAGGCATTAACATAGCTCAAACTCCGTCCAAAACTCAGGAAAGTTCTCACGCTCTCCAGAATTTACTTTTACTCACTAATATAGACATCCGTGGCTTCAAACTCGGTTTTCTGCGGCAGGATTTCCCCTTTGTAGACCCATACCTTCACGCCAATGCGGCCAAAGGTTGTCTTAGCCTCAGAAAATCCATATTGCAAATCGGCCCGAATTGTGTTGCGAGGCACACGGCCGTCCCAAAGTTTCTCTTTACGCGCCATTTCAGAACCGCCTAAACGGCCGCTTACCTCAATGCGGATACCTTCCACACCCTGGCGCATCGCTTGCTGAATCGCACGCTTCATAGCCCGGCTATGAGAAATGCGACGCTGCAATTGTCCAGCAACATTTTCAGCAATCAACTGAGCATCGGTATCTGGCTGAGAAATCTCTTCAACCTCAACCCGAACCGCTTTATCTGTTAAATTGCGTAGCTTACTACGCAGCTCCTTCACCGAAGAGCCTTTACGGCCAATCACAATACCTGGACGGGCTGTATGAATGGTTACCTGAACTTGATTGGGAAACCGTTCAATCTCCAGCAAAGAAATACCAGCCGAAGGCAATTCCTTCATGATGAGTTTGCGAATAGCAAAATCCTCATGCAAACGTTCTTCGTACTGCTTTCCCTCAGCAAACCAACGCGTATTCCAATCGCGAATTGTTTTTAAACGGAATCCAACAGGATGTACTTTGCGTCCCAAGACTAATCCTCCATACCATCGCTAGCATCCGCGCTAACGACCGGTTTCATTTAATCACCGTACTCAATCACATCCCGTTCAGCCAAAATAACTGTCACATGGGATGACCGCTTAATAATAGGCCGAAAACGGCCGCGTCCAGCAAATCGACCACCATAAGGTGCCTTGCGGTGCCGTGGACCATCATCTGCAAAAATTTTGCTCACATAAAGCTCATCAGCTTCCAAGCCAAAATTTTGCTCGGCATTTGCCACAGCGGAGGCAATCAGCTTGTACACAGGCTCGGCTGCACGTTGGGGCATAAAGCGCAACGTATCCAATGCTTCCTGCGCATTCTTGCCGCGCACTGCATCCACAATCAACCGCACCTTTTGTGGCGTAATTTGTAAATGGCGTAATGATGCCTTAATCTCAAATGCTTCAGCCATGATTAACGACGCCCCTTCTTTTCCGCTCGGCTGATATGACCACGGAACGTGCGTGTGGGTGCAAACTCACCCAGCTTGTGCCCCACCATATTCTCCGTAATATAAATCGGAATATGGCGACGGCCGTCATAAACAGCAATTGTGTGTCCCACCATCTGCGGAAAGACAGTGCTAGAACGAGACCAGGTACGAATCACTTCACGCTTCTTCGAACTGTTCAGCGTCTCAACCTTCTTCAACAACTTCGGACTAATGTACGGACCTTTTTTTAGTGAACGAGACATATCCTAATCTACCTCCTACCGGCGCTTCTTGCTGCGACGACGGAAAATGAACTTATCCGTAGCCTTATTACGACGGGTACGCTTACCTTGTGCCGGTTGTCCCCACGGCGTCTTCGGCGCGGCCATACCAATCGGCGAACGGCCTTCACCACCACCATGCGGATGATCGTTCGGGTTCATAGCTGAACCACGCACACCAGGGCGAATGCCCAAATGGCGTTTGCGTCCCGCCTTACCCAGCTTCACGTTACCATGTTCCACATTACCAACCTGGCCAATGGTTGCCAGACAATCCTGCGGAACATATCGCTCCTCACCAGATGGCAAGCGGAGCGTCACATAGCGGGGATGATCTTTAGCTAACAGTTGCGCCGAGGTACCGGCAGAACGAACCATCTGCCCCCCACGACCAACTTGCAGTTCAATATTATGAACTTGAGTACCCAGCGGGATATTTACAAGCGGCAAAGCATTTCCAGGGCGAATTTCTGCCTCGGGACCACTCATTATCTCATCCCCAACGCGCAAGCCCAATGGTGCAATAATGTACCGCTTCTCACCATCTGCATACACTAGCAAGGCAATGCGCGCAGAACGGTTTGGATCATATTCAATTGAACTTACCCGAGCTGGGATTCCAAACTTATCACGTCGTTTGAAATCAATTTGACGAAAACGACGCTTGTGTCCACCACCACGATGACGGATGGTGATCTTCCCGCGAAAGTTACGGCCGCCTTGCTTTCTTAAACCTTTGGTAAGTTTGCGTTCCGGGGAAACCCGGGTCACTTCCTCAAAGGTTTGCCCACTCATGTCACGGCGACCCGGCGACGTGGGCTTAAAAACTTTAATTGGCATATTTCCTCCAGAGACGGGTTACAGGCATTTTGACCTTCTAGGAACAAACCCTGATAGGCAAATGCCCTCATCCCTGCTCAAAATTCTAAATACTACACACCTTCGAACAGATCGATACTGTCCCCAGGCGAAAGAGTGACAATCGCTTTTTTCCAGCCAACCTTCCGCGTGGTAACACGACGAAAACGGCGTGCTCGCTTGGCTGGCATATTGGCTACACGAATCTTTTCAACAGAAACCTCGGGCCAAGCCAATTCAATCGCTTGCTTAATTTGCATCTTGTTGGCCCGTGAGTGCACCACAAATGTATATTGATTGTTAAAATCAACGTTAAAACTACTTTTTTCTGTCACCACAGGGCGACGGATGACTTCACGCCAGTGCAACTGCATGATTATGCCTCCTCCCCAGTTTCTTCAACTTCTTCGAATTCTTCTACTTCACCCAGGAAATTGGTAATCACATCCAAGGCGGCCAAAGGCATCACAATTTTGTCATACCCCAGAAGATCGCGAATGTTCAGGTAATTTGCGTGCAAAGCCTTCACATCGCTCAAATTTCTGGTTGATTTCTCTACATTATCATTGCGTCCTGGTAAAAGCACCAGAGCGCTTTCATCTGCCACCACTGCCTGCACAAAGGCTTTCATATCGCGCGTTTTGGGGGTGTCTAAACTCAGTTCATCCACCAAAATAATAGCGTCATTTTCTGCCTTCGCGCTCAAAGCGGAACGCAAGGCTGCCCGACGCATTTTCCGGGGCATCTGTTTGATGTACTTACGAGGCAGAGGCCCATGAGCCACGCCACCGCCCACAAAAATAGGTGCGCGTTTGCTGCCATGACGGGCATTACCCGTCCCTTTTTGGCGATAAGCCTTGGCCCCTGTCCGGCTTACTTCCGAACGACCCTGCGCCTTGTGCGTTCCCAGGCGAGCATTGGCCATCTGCCGTACCAACGCCTGGTGCATCAGATCACGATTAATTTTTGCTTCAAATATGCTAGCTGGAAGGTCTACGCTGTTGACTTCCTTGCCAGCCATGTTGAAAACCGAAACTTTCATCACAACGCCTCCGCTAGCCTTTTGCTGCTTTCTGAATAACTACGAGCGACCCTTTTGCCCCAGGAATAGATCCCTTTACGGCCAGCAAGTTACGCTCTGCATCAATACGCATCACTTCCAAATTTTGAGCGGTATGGCCGTCATTGCCCATCCGGCCCGGCATCCGCTTGCCTTTAAAGACACGCGCCGTACCAGATGTCCCCCCAATTGAACCAGGGGCACGCCAACGGTCGGACTGACCGTGGGTTTTAATGCCACCACCAAACCCATATCGTTTAACGACACCAGCAAACCCTTTACCTTTGGTTTTGCCGCTAACGTCGATGCGTTCGCCAATTTCAAATTGTTCTACGGTTAATGTTTGGCCCACTGTGTGATCTGCTACATCTTTGGTGCGAAATTCACGCAGATAACGCAAGGCGGGAATATTTTGGCCTTTTTTGCGACCCTTCCCTTTTTTCAGTAGTCCAAGATGACCCTGTTGACCTTTGCTTAACCGTTTTTCTTTAACTTCACTAAACCCGATTTGAACGGCCGTATACCCGTCCGAATCTTCCGTCTTCAGTTGTGTTACGTAACAGGGTCCAGCCTCAATGATCGTCACCGGGGTGACAACACCATTTTCGTCAAAAACCTGGGCCATACCCAATTTTCTGCCTAGTAATCCTTTCACCTTAACCTCCCAGGACTGTCAGCAACCAGGCTTGTGCTGCATCATCCTTTAGTAGAGATCTGTTTTAAATAGAAATCTCAATATCAACCCCGGCGGGCAGATTCAGCCGCATCAGGGTATCAATCGTCTTTGAGTCCGGGTTGATCACATCGATCAATCGCTTATGCGTCCGAATCTCAAAATGCTCGTGCGAATCTTTATCAATAAATGTACTGCGGCGCACGGTGAACCGCTCAATGCGTGTCGGCAACGGCACAGGGCCAACTACTTTAGCACCGGTACGTTCGGCCGTACCCACGATGCGTCGAGCAGATTGATCCAACACGCGATGATCATAAGCTTTTAAACGGATGCGAATTCTCTGCTTTGCCATACGTTTCCTCGAAAGTAGAGGCGTTGGATTCTAGGAATCGCAACGCCTCTATGACAATCCTAATTCAGGATTTTAGTAATCACGCCAGAGCCAACGGTGAGGCCACCTTCCCGAATGGCAAAACGACCGCCTTCTTCCAGAGCCACCGGCTTGCTCAACGTCACCCGCAGGTTCACGTTGTCTCCCGGCATCACCATCTCTACCCCGTCTGGCAGGGCAATCTCACCCGTCACATCCAAGGTGTGGATGTAGAACTGCGGCCGATACCCTGGGAAGAAGGCCTTGTGCCGCCCACCTTCGTCCTTGCGCAACACATACACT
>JBNKLQ010000028.1:0-33784 GCA_050292445.1 Promineifilaceae bacterium (SeqCode)
GAGCTGACTGGCGATTACATTCCGCTGGAAGCCAATTTGTGGGCAGACGTGTCATTTAACAAAGGCTGCTATATCGGTCAGGAGATCATTGCCCGCATGGAAAGCCGGGGCAAGCTGGCCAAGAAGCTGGTTCAGCTCACAGCAAATGAACCGCTAGAGCCAGGCAGCACACTTCAGGTTGAGGGCAAAAATGCGGGGACGGTCACGTCTACGGCCGTTGGTCCCAACGGAACCATTGGACTGGGCTATGTGAAAACGGCCGTTTTAGAAGCGAACAAGGAACTGATTGTGGGGGATACGGCCGTTAAAGTTAAACAATAAACGCCAACGTTGTCCCCGTAGCCAAAATCAGCAAAAAGCCCGGTAGCAGCGCCCGTCGCAAATCAGCCGAGCCACCGCTGAGTACAATACCCCCCTTCACCACCGTGTTAGACATGGTCGCCAGCACAATTGCCCGTGAAGCCGTGGACAGCTCAAGATTACCGGTGCTGCTTAACTCTGCCATCGACAACGTGATGGCGTCCACATCTGCCAGACCAGATAACACGCTGGAAAGATAAACACCCGTATCGCCAAAATAAAATTGCCCGGCCCGGGCCACCAGCAAAATAAGCCCATACAGCAGACCAAACGTAATCGCCGGACCAAGTTCAAACGGGTTTGACACAGTGACGCCCCCCGTTTCCCCACTGCGTGGAGCAAAATAGAGATAAGCGCCGTAAACCAGTCCGGCCAGTCCGGCTGCCGTGATTGGCAGCCAAACCACGCCCAGCAATGCCCGATTGGTCACCATCACCTCCACCAAGACCCGGCCAAACATGATCGTCCAGGCAATCAGAATCGCCAGGGCAAATGGTTTAGCAAGCCCGCTTTCTTTTTGGCTGCGTTGGGAGAAACTGAGGGTAACGGCCGTACTAGAAACTAATCCACCCAGCAGACCCGTCAACCCAATTCCCTGCCGCGACCCCACCAGCTTAATGAGCACATACCCTAAAAAGCTAATACCAGAAATGAGTACCACCATCAGCCAGATTTTGTACGGATTCAACACATCAAACGGCGGCGGTCCAAACGATTCGTTAGGCAAAACGGGCAAAATGATGGCCGTGATGATGGCAAACTTCAGGGTAGCCACGACGTCTTCACGCGTGAGGCGTTCAGCAAAGCCATGCAATTCCAGCTTAAATGAAAGCAGCGCCGTAGTCACCACTCCGAGAGCAACAGCCAGGGCTAGCTGGTCCCAAAAGCACAAGGCCCCGACCAGCACCACAATGAGCGCCGCCACTTCGGTGGTCATGCCTACATCGCCGCGTGAGCCAGTGATGAAGTAAGCGGCCGTAATTAATGCCCCCAGCGGCAAAATGATACCGATAAACGCCCAGGGCAATTCCAATTGATCGGCAACGAAAGCGGCCGTACAGCCCGCCAAACTAAGCAAGGCAAAGGTGCGCACTCCGGCAAACATAGAGAGCGGCCGATCAGTCACATCATCCGAAGCAACTTCGCGCTGTAAGCCAACGAGAATGCCGATAAAAAGAGCAACACCAAAGCGATAAAAGAGTGTGTGAACCATGGCCTTCCTTTTCTGCCTATGAGAAATAAAACGGCCGTTGCAGTCTCTGGCAAGGAACTATTACTTGTGGAGGATACGGCCGTTTCATTAAGAGAATAGTGCAAAATTTATCCCGCGCTTATCTATGCGGCAAGGCCAAGAATCAATACAGGAATATCAATGTTAGATACACCCCGATGCTCTAAATCCCACACAAATTGTTCAAAATAAGAAACACCGGACGACATTTCAGACGCCAATTCTTTCAGAGGTACAATTTCAATCCCCGCATCAATAAATCCTTCATTGTGGAATATTGTCATCTTGGCACACACGTTGTAAACCATAAAAGCGTACTTACCGAATTGAACTTCGACACCTAAACGGTTTTTAACAAAGTCGATTTCTCTAAAAGCATTCTGAGGCACAGCGGGCGGAGAGTAATCAGGCGTATAAAAATCTGTTGGATAATCACATTGGACGCGTGTATTTGCTTCCCATCCTCTTGCTATAAACTCACTTTTATACGATTTGTTTAACGCACTGGGCCGAAAAAGAAGCTTGCCCGGCATCGTCTTTTCTTCGCTGATTTTTGTTTTATGTATACTTGCATTTACGGATTCAATTACCTCGATAACTTCTGCCAGTTCTTCAGCATAATCAGCTTCGATAATTTCCTGGCCATTATTGAACGAATATATTCCACCAACTATCATTCGTAATCCTCACGTTGCTCAAGTAATCTTTGCTGTTTAGCACTATCCCATTCAGGTGGTACCTGTGACACTTTCTCTTTTCCTGTTGGTTTATAAACTGGCTTTCCGAGGGGCCTAATTCGCAATGTCCCATTAAAAAACGAGCTAATCCGCTCTTGAGCAATTGTTACATAACTTGCTTCTTGTTCACTGCCAAATGCTTTTCGCCCATGCTTAACAGCTGCAATTAAGGCTGAGCCAACACCAGCATACGGATCGAAAACAGCATCATCCTCGTTGGTTAAGGCAAGTACACATCGCTCAACCAATTCAACAGGAAATTGACACGGATGAATTGTCTTTTCTGGGTGATTCGACTTTACATTTGGAATATCCCAAAAGCCCTCTTCCCATTCCTCACAAATCTTCTGCCAGACATCAGAAGGGTTTTTTCCTTTGGGATTACCAGAAGGTTTTCCTTTGTTAGGGCCTTTATAATGCCTCTTTCCTGGATATTTTGAGGGCACGCGAACTGGATCAAGATTAAAAGTGTAACTATCAGATTTTGTAAACCATAGCAATGTTTCATATCTGCCTGAAAATCGTTTTTTTGTGTGTAAACCATGACCAAAATGCCAAATCAATCGGTTACGCAAACGGTATCCTTGGCTTTTAAAAATTGGGTAATAGTAGATATCTAAAGGGAAAACTTCACCTTTGTTAACGTAGTTACCCACCTGCCAACAAAGGCTGCCTTCAGGGTGTAAAATGCGATGTAGCTTATGAATTATTTTTTCTTGAAAGGCTAAATATTTCTCGATAGAAACTTCATTTTCATACTCCTTGCCCAAATTATAAGGTGGGGAAGTAATGATAAGTTTTACGGATGCGTCTGGTAGTTCCTGAATAAAATCATCTACATCCCCATTAAACATTACAATGTCTGCATCCTTGTTAAATTCAGAAGCAATTGTTTTAGTCTGCCCAAACAAGCCATATTCCATTTGTCAATTTCCTTTAACTCATTACTAAATTCACTTTGATTTTAGCACGCATGTTTGTATTTGGCGCAAGAGGCAAAGCTTTTTGATGAACCTCAAGTAGATATTAGATCAAATACGGCCGAATTCCCTTGCCAGCTGGGCCACCGAGAGATAAATAAAGGTTGGTTTGCCCTGCGGATCAGTGAACGGATCGGTGCATTTTTCCAGGTTGTGGATGAGCTGCTGCATTTGCGCCTGCGTTAACGATTGGCCGGGACGCAGGGAGATGGTTTGGCAAACGGCCGTAACCAACCCTGCCTCTTCCACGACCCCTTTACTTTGCTCCAATTCGGTCACCACAGCTACCAACAACCGGGCCGGATCACAGCTGGCGGCAATTTTGGGTACGGCCCGCACCATAAACGTATTGGGGCCAAACGCTTCTACCTGTAAACCCACGCGGGCGACGGCTTCCTCAAAGCGACTGAGTAGTTCAGCTTGAGAGGGAGAGAGGGTTACTGCCGTTCCCGTGGAAAGTGTCTGCATCGTCACCTTATCTTCAGCCCATTCCGCTTGCAGCTGTTCATGCAGCACCCGCTGATGTGCCGCCTCCTGGTCGATCAAAAACAACCCTTCCGGCCCTTCGGTGATGATGTAAGAAGCGCCCACCTGCCCCACCACGCGCATAATCGGTAGTTGAGAGTCGCTGGACACCTCTGTGTGGGAGGCAGCCATGGATTCCCCATTCTCATCTGGCGCATCGACGCCATCCAGCCAACCCAAGGCCAAATCGGCCTGCTCGCCACCGGAGGCAAACGCCTCCTGGTTGAGCGCCCCCATCCAGCCAGGACTGCTGCCCGGCTCATTGCTGCCCAACGCCCAGGCCGACATCTGCCGCGTGGGCGCATCGGCCACTAGGGTTTGACGCACGGCGCGCTGCACCGTGCCAAACGGCGCTTTGCCCTGGCGGAAACGCACCTCCGTTTTGGTCGGATGCACATTCACATCCACATCTTCTGGTGGCAGCTGCATAAAAATAAGCCCCAGCGGATACCGTCCCGAGGGCAACAGGGTGTGATACGCTTGAATAACGGCGTAGGTAAGCTGGGTATCTTTGATCCAACGGCCGTTGACAAACAAAGTAATCTGCCCCCGGTTGGCAAAATGCACGCCGGGTGGACCAACAAATCCGGTAACCTCGATATGCGAGTGGCGGGTGGCGAGTGGCGAGTGATCAGAAGATTCTTCACCTTCAATCTCCAATCTCCAATCTCCAATCTCTAATAGCTGCCTGGCAATTTCCGGCCCATAAATGGCCACCAACACATCCCGCACCTGGCCGCTGCCGCTGCTTTGGAAGGTGATACGGCCGTTGTGCGTCAATCGGAAGCGAATCTGCGGATAAGCCAGCGCATAGCGGGTAACAAACTCGTCGATGAGGCGTTTTTCGGTTGCGGCCGTTTTGAGGAATTTCAGGCGGGCAGGCACGTTGTAAAAAAGATTCTCCACGGCGATAACGGTGCCTTGCGGTGCCCCCACCGTCTCCCGATTCTCAACCACGCCCCCAGCCAGCACCAGCCGGGTTCCAGAAGCTTCCCCTGTGGCACGGGAGACAATCGTCACCTGGCTCACAGCCGAAATGGCGGCCAGCGCCTCACCGCGAAAGCCCAAGGTGCGGATGGCGTTCAAATCATCAATGGTTTGCAGCTTGGAGGTGGCATGACGCAAAAAAGCGGTTGCCACCTCGTCGGCGGCAATCCCCTGGCCATTGTCGGCAATCTGGATACTTTCCCGCCCGCCCTGGCGCACATCGATATTGATGGTGGTGGCCCCGGCGTCGATAGCGTTTTCCACCAATTCTTTAACCACGGAAGACGGCCGTTCTACCACTTCTCCCGCAGCAATTTGGGAGGCAAGCTGGTCAGATAAAAGATGAATCTTCATGGCGGCAATTGTACCACAGCGACCCACATCGTTTAGAAAAAGAGAATGGTACGCAGATTTACCTGATTGCCCTGATTTGATCATTTCTATCAGATAGATCAGGGTAATCAGCGTCCTGTTATTTAATTGAACTTTTAGCCAGTGGCTAGTTTGGCTTTAAGCTGGTCAATGGCGACGCGGGTGGAGGTGAAGGCGATTTCGGGTAGATCGTCCGGGGCAAAGAAGGCGGCGGCATCGGCGTCATCGCCAGCTTGCAGGGTGCCGCCTAGCAGCCGCGCCTTGTACATGATGAAGATCGAGGCGCCGCCTTGCCCCGGTGGATTGTGGTAAACGCCAATCAGCGACTCAATAGCTACCTCCAGATTGGTTTCTTCAAGGGCCTCGCGTACGGCCGTTTCCGCTGGATTCTCCCCCTGATCCAAAAAGCCCGCCGGGATGCTCCACTTGCCAATTTCCGGGTGCATCGTACGGCGCACCAGCAAAATCTTGCCCTCATGCACCACAAAAACACCCACGCCAACCTTAGGATCGGTGAAATGGATGAAGCTACAGTTAGGGCACACCCGACGCGGTTTGTCGCCTACTGGCCTTGTTTCCATCGGTGTAGCGCAGCGGCTGCAAAATTTTACGGCTTCAGGGGCAGAAGAGAGTGTCATGTGAAGTACCGTAGGGGCGATTCGCGAATCGCCCCTACAAATTCATTATCGTTGTCTGTAGGCGTAGAAGGTAAGGCCAGCCAGCAGGAGCAGCAGCACGCCCAGCCCAATTTGCAAGAGCAGCAGGGGGCTAAACGGCCGTCCACTTTCTTCAGTCAGATCGGCTGTTGTCTCTACAGATTCTGCTTCGCCTGCTGTTTCTGGTACGTCGGCCACCACCTCGTTGGCCGTGTCATCACTCTCCAGTTGATCTATATCGCGGTCTGGCAGCGGCGTAGGCGGCGTCACGCGGGGCAGCGTGGAAATGGTCGGCGTGGGCGAGATGGTCGGCGTTGGCTGGACGATTGGTTCGGCAACAGTTGCCCCATCTTCGGCCGTGTCGCCTTGAAGAGAATCTATTGTACTGGGAACGGCCGTGGCTTCAGGGACAGGAGGGGCCGCCTCTTCAGCAGCCATCTCCTCCTCGACCATCTCTTCGGCTGCATCTTCAACCGCTACATCAAATGCGTCCGGTTCCTCCGCTGCAGCCTCATCCATAGCCTCTTCTGCCGCAGCTGACTCGACTACAGGTTCCTCCCCCTCATCAGCAGCTTCTTCAGCTTCAAAAGCCTGTGTTTCTGTTTCTTCTGTCATCATGCTGGTGGAATCCACCTGAGCCACATCGGCAGATGGCGCAGACAGTGCGGCTTCACCACTACCCGTGTTGGTAAAGATGCCCGCCGCAAAGGCAAAGATCAGGAAGAACGCGGTCATGGCTGTGGCGGCACGCAGAACAGGGTAGGCTTGCACCCAGGGTTGTCGGGCAGGACGGCCGTATTTGGCCGGGTCCAAAATAAAATTACGCGGCACGTCTCGCTGCGGCAGCTGGCGCAGGCTCTGTTTGATCAGAAGAAGCTGCTCCACTTCCAGGCGCAGCGTTTCATCTTGAGCCATCTCCTGCTCAAACTGCTGCCGGGCACGGCCACGCAGCACCTCATCCAGGTAGGCTGCTACCGTTTCTTGCCGCTTCTCCTCGGCTGATTTCGTTAGGTTCCGCAAAAAATCGAACATGTCTCTTCGAGTTGCAAGTGGGCAAGTCTGCAAGTAGCAAGTGATTTTCGTCCACCTGCGACCTTGCAACCTGCAACTTGCATACTAATTCATCAAATTAAGCATAACGTAGATCGTTACTCATCCTGTAAACGATAATTGGCTGGTAAAAGTTCCTTAAACCCTTGCAAACAGTCACGCAGCTTGGATCGCGCGCGGCTGACACGCGATTTTACTGTCCCCAGCGACACCTCAGTAATGTCAGCAATGGCGTTGTAATCGTACCCTTCTACGTCGCAGAGAACGGCCGTTACCCGCTGATCATCCGGCAAACTCTGCAAACAATCCTCGATGGCCTCAATCAGTTCCATCTGCTGTTGTCGCTTCTCTGGCCCAATAGCCGGATCGCGCAAAAAGGCAAATGATTCCTGATTGTCATCGGTAATTCTTTCTAAGGAGGATTGGGGACGGCGCTTGCGGCGGCGCAGCTCATCATAGCAGCCGTTGGTGGTGATGCGCAGCAGCCACGCCTTGAAATTGCCGCCGTGAAACTTGTTTAGCGATTTGTAAGCGGAGATGAACGCTTCTTGGGCCGCATCCTCGGCCGACTGTGGATCACCCATAATGCGATAGGCGACGTTGTACACAACCTGCTGGTAGTGCAAAACAAGCGTGTTATACGCTTGCACATCTCCTTTTTGGGCCTGCGCTATGAGGGCAACTTCATCCATTTAATTAAATGATAAAAATGGCGAAAGAGTAAAAAGTAGAAACTTACTTTTCACTCTCCCCATCATTATTGACAGAAAAAAAACCATGAACTATACTCCCGCACGTCCAAAAAACTGGCCGAAGTGGCGGAACTGGCAGACGCGCACGACTCAAACTCGTGTTCCTTCGGGAGTGTGGGTTCGATTCCCACCTTCGGCATTAACCAACAAGTTACGCTTGATGGTTTTTCCAGCAAAGTCGCTGGATTATAAGCCCCGCTAGGGGGCTGGGCAAATACAAAGGGTTGCTCGGTAGCGGGTAGCTCTTTTTTTATGTCAATTAGAAACGGCCGCATGAAACATCTACCCACCCCCATCTTCATTTTACTTGGTCTGGCCATCGGCATTGGCTTGGGATTGGCCATTGGCTGGGTCTTTTGGCCCACGGAATTCACCGATGCCAATCCTACCGTGCTGGAAGATCAATACCGCCGTGATTACGTGCAGCTCATTGCCGACAGCTACGCTCTGGACAACAATCTAGCAGCGGCGCAGCAGCGCATCGACGATTTGGGGGAAGATGGGCCACAGTACGTTCTGCAAGTGCTCATCGAGATGATTTTGCGGCAGGATGATGAAGGCGCAATTCGCCGCCTGGCACGATTAGCCAACGACATTGGCCAATACACGCCCGCGATGGCCCCATACCTGCCCACCCCGCCGGAGGCCACACCATGACGCCACCTCCTCGCCGAAGGCAGCGTCCCCTTCCCTTTTGGCGTCGTCTCAGCACTACTGGCTGGCTGCTGCTCAGCCTGGTAATTGGCTTGGCTGGCGGCTTGTACTACGCCTGGGTGGTTGATCCGGTCATCTTCACCGATGCCAGCCCAGCCCGGTTTAACGACCGCTACCGGGAAGAGTACATCATTTTGGTGAGCCAAAGCTATGCGGTAAATGAAAACTGGCCTCTGGCGCAGCAGCGGCTGGCTGCTTTAGACGATCCAGAGATTGCCCAAACGGTAAATGATTTGCTGGAAACGGCCGTTCGCCAACAACGTCCGGCTCCTCTGCTGGAACAACTAGCCGTGGTGGCCCGCCAACTGGGTGCCGAAGGGCAGGCAATTGCCCTGTTTGCCCCCACGCTGCCCGCAAACGATCTGCAGCCCACGCCAACGTCTGCCATCGTGACCACGCCAACCAACACGCCGCCACCGGCCGCTACACCAACGGACACACCAATTCCTACATCAACCGGCACAGCCACCCGACCCGCCACGGCCACACCCCAACCTAACTACCGCCTCACCGAACAAACTCGCCTCTGCGATGACGATGAATCAATTAGCCGTATTGAAGTGATTGTGCTGGATGCTTTTTTGAACGATTTACCGGGGATTGAGATTGAGGTGAGCTGGCAAAATGGCAGCGACCGCTTTTTTACGGGCTTCAAACCGGAAAACGGCCGTGGCTACGCCGATTTTGAGATGTCGCCCGATATTTCCTACACAGTACGCCTGACTGATGGCAGTCCAGAGGTCAGTGGCCTGCGCATTGAAGAATGTGCCAGCGGCTTCAACGGCGGCTGGCAGCTCACCTTCCAAAACCTGCGCGAGCGCACCACCACCCCCACCGAAGAAGACGAATAACACCCTAAACTGATTCAGTTATCTTGATTTGGGACCGGAGCCGCTGGATAGCATCTTGGAGTGCTTGCTCCGTGACTTCTATTTGAGAAGCGTTGATGAGTGAGGGATCATATTGCTCAGATTTGAAGTTCGTAATTAAAAGACCGGCAGCAAAAAGAACCTGGATTGTGTCATCACTGATTTGACTCACTTCAAGCTCTTTCCTTTTGGCCAGGTCCAACAATTTTGCGTGAAGCTCCGCGTTCTCTTTTTCTACCAGCCAACGGTCTAGCAGCTCTATGAGGAAGAATGCCAGCAGCGGACCAACCGTGCCAAAGAGAATGATTTCTGCTGCAAGATGGTAACTAAAGCCAAACCTAAAGTAAATCCAGCGAGAGGGGCCAATCTCATACCCGATGACCATCAGGATCATTCCTAATGGAATCAGCCATCTAAACAGCCCTAATTTTTGATGGAGGTTTGATCTCGAAGTTAGCATACCCATAACTAATATAATCCAGTGCCTATATGGTTGAAGACAAAAAGGGCTTACAAACAGCAATATGAGGATGGTAAGGTGAGATCCTAGCAATTACCAATTACTAAATGTCTGAAAATAGGATGATAAATGTCATAGAAATAACGATTGCGCTATATCCAGACCTATGCTGAGTTTGCCGAAGTATGTAATTCACAAAAAGTATTTTGACTAAATCAAATCAGAATTTGTGAATTACTTGAGTGAAAGCGTAGAAATGGTTGCTTGCTAGCTCAAAGAACCTTTGCGCTTTCACTTAACGGCAAGTGGCTACTCAATGATGGGATCATCGTAATAGAAAGGAACCACCTGAAACCAGGTGTTGCCAATTTGCAACGGCACTGGATTCCCTGCATCGTCGATGAAGGTAAACATATCGCTGCGGTTTTGGCGCAGCCAGGTGACGTCATACTTTTGGCCGTCACGGATAAGCATGGCGTAGCCTCGGCCCCAAATTTGGATTTCTGTCGTGTACAGGTCGCAGCCGCCGTCCTCACGCGGATAGACGCAAATGGAGCGGTCGAACTGATGTGGCGCATAAAGGATAATGATATTGGCGGCGCTTACCTGCTCATCATTGTTGCCATCGACAAACGTTTCTCCATCGACGGTGCGGTAATAACGGCCGTCTGCCTCATCATACTCCCAATCCACCTCAGACCAGGTGGAATAATGCAATTCAACATAGCTGGCCGGTTCGCCATCGGGCGGCGGTGTGGTGTCAAAAGCCATTGTCGTGGTAAAGCGTGGCGCACGATTATCGTGGCCCCACTCCACAGCTTCCCACAGGCCCGCCGGGTCGGCATAAAGCGTATGCTCAAACGGAATGCGGTCATCATCTTCCTTGCGATAGTAACCCGTGGACATCTCACGATAGATGCGATCACCGATGTCTGATTGGGCAATGGCTTCCAGGACCAGGGGATGGGAGCCAGACATGAAGATGGCAGCATCGTACATGGCAGGCAGCTCTTTGTCGATGAGCCGGGCGCTGCGAATGGGACCCACATCAGGCGGAGTCTGGCCATAAAAAATGGCGGTGAAGCGGGTAATGTTGGTTTCCGTGACGTGCTCAAACACCAGGTCTGCCTGACCGATGCCATGCTGTGGCCGGGTGTAGCTGGGCGGATTATTGGAAATTTTGATGGCGATCGGCCGCCTTTGCAGCACGGAGGAATCTTCCATCAACTCACCGGTCAACGGATTGCGGTCAGTACCAAAATCTTCGGCGCTGTAGAGGGCAACCGGTTCTGGCGTGACCGTGGGTGTAGGCATAATGGTTGGCGTTGGCTCATTGTTGACAATGGCTGGTGGTGGCAGAGTCACGGTGGGTGCGGGGGTTGAGGGCAAGGTGGCGGTGGTGGGTACGGCCGTCCCCACTGCAGCAATCTCGGTTGGGGAGATTGTATCTGTTGTCGTTACCGGGTCTGGCGTTTCTTCTCCACCGCAAGCTACCAAAAAGGTAACCAGAATGAACAAAATAATGAGCTGACGTGTTTGTTGGTATGATTTAGCCATTCGGGTATTTTATTCATTGTTGAGGATTGAAGCCAGAAGAGTGGCATGAACCCACTTTTCCGCAGTCACATCAAACTTCCTATTCCACGAAAATATATAAACAGTGCACAAAAAAGACGGCCGTTTCCTAACAAACATATTTAAGGAAACGGCCGTTTCAGCCTGACACCACACCAAAATTTGCCCATTTCCCCGGCCTCGTTATACTAAATAACTTCAAATGTTAGGGTTTTGTCACTAAGATGACCCGCATTTTTGGGAAGAACTGATTCATCAGCAAGGCATCTTCTGCCTATCTAGCAACTAAACGACAAAATGTCAAAGTCACGCTAAGCCGTAAAACTAAATAGCAAAACAAATGCCTCCTGAAAATCATCAGGCGGTATTTTGGCACATTTACCATCGGTATTGGTAATTGTTGTTTTCATAAACGAGCTGTGTATCCTCACAGTTAAAGAGCTGATAAACCTCAGTCCGAACGAAGAGGAGGTGTTGAACAAAATCAGAAACCAAAAATGAAATTCATCCTAACTCAATGTAGTAATTTATTAAGTTTCACCTTTTGGAGGAGAAAATCCATGAATAAGAAGAAAATTGTAGTTGCCTTACTTGTGCTGCTAGCTTTGTTGCTGGTTGCCTGCGGTGGTGGCGAGCCAGAAACTGTGTTCGTTGAAGTCACCCGCATTGTTGAAGTACAAGGCGAGACCATGACCGAAACGGTCACCGAGACCGTAACCGAGACAGTGACGGAAACCGTGACCGAAACGGTTACCGAACAAGTAGCTGTTGAATTTGCTGGTGGTGGCGACACCCTGGCCCTGGTTCAAGATCGTGGCGTTTTGAACTGTGGCGGTAACGCCAACGTGCCTGGCTTTGGCTACCTGGACCCGGACACTGGTGGTTTCAGTGGATTTGACATTGATTTCTGTAAAGCGATTGCTGCGGCCGTGTTGGGTGATCCCGAAGCGATTGAAGTTACCCCGACCACCGGTCAGTCCCGCTTCCCCGTGCTGCAATCTGGTGAAGTTGATGTACTCATCCGTAATACCACCCACACCTTCACCCGCGACACAGCGCTGGGATTTGACTTTACCCCCATTACTTTCTACGACGGTCAAGGCATGATGGTTCGCAAAGACAGCGGCATCACCTCCATCAGCGAGTTGGAAGGGGCAACCATTTGCGTGCAGTCTGGTACCACCACAGAAAAGAACTTGTCCGACTACTTCACCTCTATCGGCGTTAGCTACACGCCACTTGTAGGGGATGATGCAGTGGCTACGCGTGATGCTTATGACTCTGGTGCCTGCGACGGTTTCACCACCGATAAATCCGGTTTGGTTTCCAATCAGATTTTGTTGAGCGATCCATCTGCTCATGTCATCCTGGACGAAGCTATGTCTCGTGAGCCTCTGGGGCCGCTGACTCGCCATGGCGACAACAACTGGAACGACATCGTGAGTTGGGTTGTAAATTGCACTATCAACGGTGAATTTCTGGGCGTTGGCAAAGATAACGTAGACAGCATGTTGGGCGGCGACGACCCTGTAATCCAGAATCTGCTTGGCGAAACAGGCGATTTGGGTCAGGCATTAGGCCTCGACAATGATTTCTGCTACCAGGTTATTTCCCAGGTGGGCAACTACGCCGACATTTACAATGCAAATCTTGGTCCAGACACGCCATTTAATCTGGCTCGGGCAATTAATGGTCTGTACACTGATGGTGGTATCTTGTATCCCACGCCATTTAAATAAAATTTGTAACTATAAATATGCGTTTCTGGCTCACTTTGCAGTTTGCTTCTTAGCTTGAAGGAAGTGCATATTTGAATAGCTACTAAGATTTATTTATTTTGGGAAACCATTGATTTAAGCACAGCCCGACACGTATTGTGTCGGGCTGTGTTGTATCAAAACAAATTGCGACTTCTTTTTTGTGTGGAATTGCGTGCTGTTCATTGTGGCACGTTTGCCTTGTGGTTAACAATCTAGAACAGGAGAAACGCCTATGTCGGACATACCGAATCGACCAGTACGGGGCAATGAGACGATCCCTCCTTGGCGAGACGGCCGTATCATTGGGATTTTGCTACAAATTGCCTTCGTCATCTTCTTCGTATTCAGCGCCAATTGGCTGTTCACCAACATCAATAACAACCTGGTCAATCTGGGTGAAGCCCAGTTTATCTGTAAAGACGGCACCTCCAGCCTACGCTGCGCCTTCGACTTTCTCAGTGCTGATGCCCAGTTTGATATCCAGGAATCTGTTATTGATTATGTACCGGCCGACTCCTATTGGCGTGCCATTGGTGTCGGTGCTTTAAACACCCTCAAAATTGCCCTCTTCGGCATCATCCTCACCACAATTCTAGGCACGGTAACCGGGATAGCCCGACTTTCTACTAACTGGCTGGTCAGCAACATTGCCAAGTGGTACATCGATCTGATGCGTAATACCCCTCTGCTGCTTCAGCTTTTCTTTCTCTACTTCGTGGTTTTCCTCGTCGGTTTACCATTGGTAGGCGAAGCCTACCAAGTTGGTTCCGTTTTCATCAGCCAGCGCGGTCTGAACTATCCCTCCCTGGTGCCTATGTCTTCATTTGCCACCTGGATCGCTTTTATTGTGTTGGGTATCGTCCAGGCACAGCTTTTATGGGTCATTTTTGGCCGACGCGAAGAACAAACTGGGCAAACCGTCAACCGTACCTTGTGGGTGATTGTCTCATTTGTGGTTGTTGTGGCGATTGGTTGGTTTGTGGCTGGCAACAATAGCGATAATGAAGCGATGCTGGTGGCCCGCGCTGACCGGATTCGTGAATTTGATGATATTCCAGGGTTGGTAGAACGTCGCCTGGGAATTGAAGATTTAGGTGAAGTTGAAGATCTGCTAGCCACCGGTGAACTAACCCAAGAGGACGTGGACGCCGCGCAATTTATAATTTGCACACTCCAAGATTCCCCATCAGAAATCAACCTGACTTCGCAGTTACGCAGAGCCAACGTGCCGTTTAGCGTCAGTCGTAGCGACCGAGCTGACCAGGCAATTGGTGAGTACGCTGAGGATGGCTGCGACGCATTTGCGGCCACAGCTGCGGTGGTTGCTGCTGAACGTGATGTGTTGGAAAACAGCGCCGATCAGCTTGTTGTGCCCTTACCAGAAACCCCTGTTCGTATCTCTACTCCCAAGCTAGAAGGGTTTAACTTTGTTGGCGGCTCCAAAATGTCGCTGGAGTTTTCGGCCATTTTGCTAGGTCTGGTTTTGTACACCGGAGCCTTTGTGGCTGAGATTGTCCGAGCCGGTATTTTATCGGTTTCTAAAGGGCAGTCAGAAGCAGCCAGGGCTTTGGGATTATCCGAGACCCAGCGGCTTCGTTTGGTGGTTCTGCCGCAGGCACTGCGGGTTATTATACCGCCGCTTACCAGCCAATACTTGAACCTGACCAAAAACTCCAGTTTGGCTTTGGCTGTTTTGTTCCCCGACCTTGTGCGGACGATTAATACTATTATCAACCAGTCGGGGCGGTCAATTCAGCCTGTTGTCATTATGGCGCTCATCTATTTGTCGATTAGCTTGTTCATTTCATTCCTCCTGAACTGGTATAACCGACAAATTACGTTGGTGGAGAGATAATCATGACGACAATACCTCAAAGACAAACTCGATTTAATCTACCGCCTGATTTCCAGGCGCAAATCAACCGTTTTGTGACAGAACAAATTACCCGCTCCTGGCTGCTTACCCTCTGGCTGATTGTGCTTACGCTATTCACAATCAACACGATTGTGGGGCGCGTGCAGGCAGCGCCGGTATCTACCATTTTAGTCCTCATTGTGTGGGCGGCTACCGTTATTTTGGTGGCTGTTAATGAATTACGTCATAAGCACAATGCGTTGTCGCTTTGGCTAAAGAACAATATGTATAACACAATCACCAACATACAGATCAGCTTGCTGATTGTGTTAGGGCTCATTGCCGCCATTATTGGTTTTTACAATTATGCCTGGGTCAATGCTAGCTTTTTATCGGTGCCAGCAGCCAAATACCGGGCCGAGTTGGTTAGTGCAAACAGCCAAGAATATTGTTTTACGATGGGTGGAGTAGACCTTGATATTTCTCCGACGACCATCGTTGAAGAACCTACAGATCAATGCTTTCCCGCCTCCCAGCTTACATCATCGATAGAAGGTGTGGTAGGCGAAGTCCCCACTTCTTTTTGTTTCGATGACTCTCCCAGCGACCCCGAAAATGGTGTTACCTGCTTTGAAAGCATTGCCTCAAATCCTGATTTTTCCGATCATCCCGACTTCTTCGTCGTTGAGCGGAAATTCACTGGCGCCAATTGGGGTGCTGTAGAAGCCAATATGACCACCTTAATGATCTTCCGTTTCAACCGGGATGAAGTATGGCGCATATGGGCCATCATTATTCTGCTAGGTGTACTGCTGGTTCCTACCACGATTGTCTACCGGGGCAGTTTTCAAAATAAACGTCTTCGCCAGATCCTCACCTATTTGTGGTTGGCCTCGCCTATCCTCGTTTACCTCTTCTTGCGTGGTGTAGACCCTGTGCCGTTTGAGGGCTCCGTAATTTCGGGCATTTGGAACGAGACGTTTGCCTGGACGGGGCCTTTGCAAGAGTTAACGGATGCAGGGCAAATTACGGTGGTAAACGGCCGTCCCTTCCTGCGTGGTGACGAAGGTGTCTTAAGCCCCATCAGCAGCGGGGCGCGCCTGCGAGCGACCTTTACCGGTAACCGAGACCTGTTTGGTGTGTTAGGGCTCATCATTTTTGGCGGCCTGACCTGGTTTCTTAACCGGCGTTACCCGCCAAAAGAACGTGAAGGCGAGCTGGTCAGGTTTGGTCGGGCAGTTTTGCGAATTTTACTGATCGTTTCGGCCGTACTGGCCTTCCTGGCGCTGTTGCAGGTAGTCACCATGCTCATCGGCTCCATAAGCTACACTCGTGAATTACTTGTTAATGAAACACCACAACAAGTTACCCAACCGATTTTCTCTAGTATCGACCCCGATGTGAACTGGGGTGGCTTCTTGCTAACCCTTATCATCACCATTTTTGCCATCGTGGTCTCTTTCCCAATAGGTCTGATCCTGGCTTTAGGGCGTCGCAGCAAGATTCGTGGCATCCCTGCCTGGCTCACCTATGGAGCGGCTCTTGTCATTGCCATTTTGGGCCTTGTCAACAGCACCCCCACGCTAATCGAAGCAGCCCGCAACAATTTCGAGCTGGTTTTGGCTTACTGGCCAATCTTTGTTCTGATTATTGCTTACGCTTTCCAGCGAACCTTCAATGGCAATGTATTGGCCGCCTTCAGTACGCTCTACATTGAGTTTGTGCGTGGCGTGCCGCTCATCACCGTGATCTTTAGTGCTCAAATCCTTTTCCCGATTTTGCTGCCCCCAGGCTTGGAAATTCTCAATACCTGGCGTGTTTTGTGGGCCTTCGCCCTTTTTGCCGCTGCTTATCTGGCTGAAAACGTGCGCGGTGGTTTACAAGCTATCCCGAACGGACAATACGAAGCGGCCGATTCGCTGGGATTTAGTGCTTACCAAAAGTATCGGCTCATCATTCTGCCACAAGCTTTGCGCGTGGTGATTCCAGCCATTGTGGGCCAGTTCATCGGCCTGTTCAAAGACACAACGTTGGTAGCCATCGTGGGTATGTTCGATATATTGGGCGTGGCCAACGCCATTGCCGCCCAAGAAGATTGGTTAGGCGTGCGACGAGAGCCGTACATCTTCCTGGCCCTACTCTACTTCGTTGGCTCTGCACTAATGACCGCTTACAGCCGCCGCCTGGAGAAACAAACTGGCCTGGGTGAAAGATAAAATGATTGTGGCGAGGAGTTAGAGGCTAGTAAAAGCAACCAGCCACTAACCACCAGTCACTGCTTTCAGGAGAGAAAAAATGACAACAGCAGCAACGCTTACGCAGATGGAAGACGTCATTGTGGCGCAAAATATTAATAAATGGTACGGTGATTTTCAGGCACTGCGTGATGTAAGCCTGACAGTGAAGTCGGGTGAGGTGATTGTGATTTTGGGGCCTTCTGGCTCAGGCAAATCAACATTCATTCGCACACTAAACCGCTTGGAAGAGCATCAAAGTGGCAACATCATTATTGATGGCATTACCCTCAGCCACGATGTGCGCAACATTGCTGAGATTCGGCGGGACGTGGGAATGGTGTTCCAGCAGTTTAATCTGTTCCCCCACTTGACAGTGTTAGAAAATGTGACGCTGGCCCCGATTCATGTGCGCAAATGGTCAAGGGAACGGTCGGAAGAGGTGGCCATGAAATGGCTCACCCGCGTCGGCATTCCAGAGCAGGCGGGCAAATATCCCGGCCAGCTCTCTGGTGGTCAGCAGCAGCGTGTGGCCATTGCTCGTACGCTAGCGATGGAACCAAACATCCTGCTGTTTGATGAGCCAACCTCGGCTCTGGACCCAGAAATGATTAAGGAAGTGCTGGACGTGATGCGCGATCTGGCGCGGTCTGGCTATACGATTCTGGCTGTTACCCATGAAATGGGCTTTGCTCGTGAGGTGGCCGACCGGGTGATCTTTATGGATGCGGGGCAAATTGTGGAGATCAATACGCCAGAGGATTTCTTCACCAATCCGAAGAATGACCGGACGAAGTTGTTCTTGTCACAGATTTTGCATCATTAATCGAGTTGCAAGTGAGCAAGTAGCAGGTTGCAAGTGGCCTACTTACTTGCAACCTGCCACCTGCAACTTTTCACTTTTTACTTTTGGAACCAGACAAGTTGGGGCTTGAGCTGCGCTGCTTGCACAGGGGGCGAGCCGCTTTGAACGGCCGTTATCATATCCCAATTAAATAGCGTTTGTTCATCAATTAAAACGGGACGGCTAAAGGGGAAAGCCGTGCGCATGGTGTTGGCTAAATCATGCGGCAGGCGGCTCCAAAATTGGCTGGCGGTGGCTACCGAGGGCCGGGCGGGGACAAAACGGAAGCGGGCGGAGGGAGCCTGATACGTGAGAAACTTTAGCCATTCCCAGGCGGCATACGGCCGTTCCGATTCCATCGTTACAAACGCCCCATGCACCCACAGCGGCGTAATGCCATCAAACCGGTCGGACCCGGGGAAGGGCACCACCCCCATCGGATTCATTTGCACCCGCAGTTCATACAGTAGCGGCGACTCTACCCAGATGGCAGCACGGCGCCGCGCAGACTGCCAGTTGGATAACACCCCGGCACGCTCAGTTTCGCTCATCTGCGTAAAATCAGGAATTTGGCCAGGCTGGCCAGCCAGCGAATGATACCAGTTCAGCGTGGCAGCAACAGCTTCGGGCGTTAGCGGCTGGTCGCACAGCACGGTGGCTTCTTCGCAATTGTTTTCCCAATTGTACGCGTAAGAAAAAAGCGCGTCTGGACCTACATCCAAGAAACCCCACGCCAACGCGCCATTTTTAGCAGACTGTCCGTGAGAAACGGCCGTCATATCCGTCATCATCTCCTGCCAGGTCCAACGGATGGTAGGTTCCGGCTCGCCCGCATCACGGTAGGCGTTTTTGTCGTAATAAATGACGCTCATGCGACCGGCCAGCGGCATAAACCACATGCGCTCTCGCCACCAGACCCCCTGCCACAGCTGCTCATAAAAATCGGACCGGTCGAAACGGCCGTCTGTCTGCATCAGGGGGGTAAGGTCACGCACCGCACCCGCTGCCAGCAGCGCTTCTGTGGGGGCCACGCCGACGCCGTCTAGTTCAGCCAAATCGGCCAGCGTGGGTTGCGCGGTGTCCAGATAAACCAATTCAATAATGATGCGCGGGTTTTGGGCCATGAATTGGGCAGCGGCCGTTTCATAATTAATCAAGGGATATTCACTGGTGGGAACGCCAAAACGAAGCGTAATCTGGCTAAAACGGTCAGCCAGACGGCCGTCTAGCAATTGCCAAAACAGGTCAGACGGTGCGCCAGTTTCATCCAGACCTACGAGGCGAGGCGAGGGTACTCGCAAGTTATCAGAAGCGGCCGTTTCTTGAAAATCTTTGGCCAGGGTGATGGTAAACGGCCGTTCCATTGTCGGACACGCATCGGCACACAAGGTGAGCATCTGCTCTGTAATGTGCTGGCCTACCTGCTGGGCCAGATCGGTATCGGTTTGGAAGTAGCTTAGCCTGCCCCAAACGTAATTGCTGGCGGTAAAGCTGCCCCAATAGTTAGGCGCTTCCGGTTGACGAATCAGCGTACTGTCTGGCTGACGCTGCCAGAAAGCCACACGCTGCAACGTCTGGTTGTCTTCTATCCATTGTAGGTTGGCCCAAATGTAGCTGTCATGCTGTTCGGCGTGGGTAACGGTTGGCGTGTGGTGGTAAAAACGGCCGTTCAACGGCTGCAACTGCGCCGTGACCCAGGCGGGATCATCAGCCTGGAAACTGTAAAATAACGCCCCATCCCCGCTCAGATAAGCATCCCTTTCAAAATCCAGAGCAGCTTGCACCTGCTGCTGCAACGCCCGCTCCGAACTGGCCAGCTGATCCTGTACGCTGCGCCAGCCCCACCATAGCCCAAAGAGGAAAACGGCCGTTATCCCCAGCCACAGCCAAAGTCGCGACGATTGGGAAACGGCCGTGTCCGGTTGAGGCATTACGTCATCCTCATCCTCGCCAATTTGCCAATCAAATCGCTCGCTCATATGTCACCATGTGGGTTTGTGGGGTCTATTTGCTGCTGAATCGGTGACGCAAGTATAAAACAAAAGGGATTATCTTGCATCCACTAATGGCACCTTCGCAAGGTTTTTCAGTAGTAGAGATCAATGGCACGCCGATAAACGCAGATGACGCAGATAGAATATAAAAATCAGCGTTTATCAGCGTTCATCTGCGTCCCATTCATAAAAAGGCCTCAGGAATTTCGCTGCGCAGTTGATCCAAAACGCCTGCATAAACGCATTGCGCCGGGTGGCTTCATCGCGGGCGGCCTGCGTGTGCAGCGTTTGGCCAATTTTGAACAGCTTGCGGTAAAAATGGTCAATGGTGTAAGCCAGATCATCTGGTTCACGCTGTTCACAAAATGGATCTGCGGATTGGTACAACGGCCGTTGCAAAGCCCCGCCCACCAGCAAACAGCGCGCCACACCAATGGCCCCAATCGCATCCAGCCGATCCGCATCTTGCACCACCTTTGCCTCCAGCGTGGTCGGGGCAATCCCGGCGCTAAAGCTGTGCGCCGCAATGGCATGGGCAATGTTAGCCAAATGCTGCTCAGGATAATTGATGCTGCGTAAAAAGCGCACCGCTTCGGTTGCTGCCAGTCGCGAAGCTTCATGCCGGTTGGCTGCATTTTTGGGCAGCGTCACACAATCATGCAGCCAGGCGGCGGGAATCACCACGGCCAGTTCTGCGCCCTCTAGCTCGGCCAAGCGCCGCGCCATCTGCACTACCCGCTGGATGTGCGCCATGTCGTGGGCCGAATCGGTCGTCATTTGCTGCTCCAAATATCCTGCGAACGTGGCTTCTAACCCTTTCATGCTCACTTGCTCACTGGTCTCCATTTTCTCAGCTATCTCTGCGTCCAACGCCCCGATTTTAGCACAGAGCAGGTGGCCAAACGGCCGTTCGCCAACATTCGCCCAATCCCCATTTTCATGCTATGAATAGGCAAAAATATCCGCAGATAACACGATGAGCGCCGATTTTTCCTCTGCGCCTCCGCGCCTCTGCGTTCCAATTATTTTAAAAGGAGCTAATGATGAACGAACGGCCGTTTGGCAAAGAAACAACCACTGTATCAGAAATTGGACTGGGCACCTGGCAGCTTGGCGGCGACTGGGGCACCGTGACGGATCAGGAGGCGGACGTGATTTTGCAAACGGCCGTAGACCACGGCGTCACCTTCTTCGACACGGCCGATGTGTACGGCAGCGGCGTGAGCGAACAGCGCATCGCCCGCTTTTTGCAGCGGCACGCCGGGCGCGTGTTTGTGGCCACCAAACTCGGCCGGTCTGACAATCCCGGCTGGCCAGAGAATTTTACGATGGCCACCATGCGCCAGCACACCGAGGATTCTCTGCGCCGCTTGCAGGTCGAGGCACTCGATCTCACCCAACTGCACTGCATCCCCACCGAGGAGTTCAAACGGGGCGATGTGTTTGACCACTTGCGCACGCTCAAGCAGGAGGGCAAAATCAAGCGGTTTGGTGCCAGCGTAGAATCCATGGAAGAAGCGCTCATCTGCCTGGAGCAGGATGGGCTGGCCTCACTGCAAATCATCTTCAACATCTTCCGCCAAAAGCCCATCCATACCTTGTTTGAAAAAGCCCAAGCCAAAGGGGTGGCCATCATCGTGCGGCTGCCGCTGGCCTCTGGCCTGCTGGCGGGCAAGTTCACCGTCAACACCACCTTCCCCGAGGACGATCACCGCAACTACAATCGGGATGGCGCGTCGTTTAACGTGGGCGAGACGTTTGCCGGGCTGCCCTTTGAACTGGGGGTCTCTCTGGCGGACCAGCTCAAACCGCTAGTGCCGGAGGGCATGACGATGGCCCAGATGGCGCAGCGCTGGGTGCTGGACTTCCCCGCCGTAACCACGATCATCACGGGGGCCTCACGGGCAGAACAGGTGGGATGGAATACGGCCGTCTCCCAACTCCCTCCCCTCTCCCCCGACCTGCATCAAACCCTGGCCACCTTCTACCAAAACAACGTCACCGACCACATCCGTGGCCCGTATTAAATTCACCAACGACAACCTCCCGCAGGTTTGTGCCAGATCGATGACCATTTACAGAACCTGCGGGAGGTTAACCACGAGGAGCAGAAAATGATTCCAATTGGTGACGACAACCGCGACCGCACCATCACGCCCTACGTCAACTATGCCCTCATTGCGATCAACCTGATTGTCTTTATCGTTTTTCAGGGGATGGGCAACAACCTGGAATTCACCTACGCCTTTTCCACTGTGCCCCAGGAAATTGTCACCGGCCAGGATGTGGTGACACAACCCCAGCAGTTCCAGGACCCCAGCACCGGCCAGATTTTTACCCTGCCTGGCCTGCAGCCTACACCCATCTCTGTCTATATCACCCTGCTCACCGCCATGTTTATGCACGGCGGCTGGGCACATATCGGCGGCAACATGCTCTACCTGTGGATTTTTGGCGACAATTTAGAAGATCGCATGGGACACGGCCGTTACCTGCTCTTTTACCTGCTGGTGGGGCTGCTGGCCTCACTGGCCCACGTTTTTGCCTCCGTCCTCATCGGTGACAACTTGCAGATTCCCAGCCTGGGTGCTTCCGGGGCCATCGCCGGCGTACTGGGCGGCTACCTGCTGCTGTTCCCGCGCCGCCGCGTCACCGTCATTTTGGTGCGCGTGGTGACTCAAGTGCGGGCCATTTTTGCCGTCGGTTTATGGTTTGTGCTGCAATTGGTGGGGGGGCTGGGCACGCTCAGCGGCAGCAGCGATGGCGTCGCCTATGCTGCCCACATCGGTGGCTTCATCGCCGGTCTGGCGCTGGTTAGACTATTTGATGCTGGTCGTAGGCCACCACGAACCCAAAATTGGTAAATCGAAAAAAAATCGGTCAGAGAACCTTGTTGATAAATTTTGGTCAAGCGATAAACGATTAATAATAAAAAGATGCCCTGGTCTGCGTAATTCCATGCGCAGGTCAGGGCACTAACGCTACTGCCCCAGAAAATGGTATGCTTCTGATGCTAATCCCGGCCAATCATCTTGAAATGTAGCAGGCACGGCCAGCCATTCCTTCATCAAACGGCCGTGACCGGGATCAAAATTCGCGCCCAATCCCCCTGCTACCAATGCATCTACCCGATCCTTGGGCAGCTTAACTACCAATTCCTCCTTAACCAGCAGGGCAAACACTTTGCCCTTGACCTTTAGCCCCGGTGAACCGAACATCCTACCGGAGGTCACGGCCCCGTCAGCAGCATAACCCGCTGCAATCTCAGCAAATCGTTCTTCGGCATTCACGGCTTCTCACCCTTAGGCTGGTGTGATCGCCAACACGCGCTGCCGCAGATTCGCCAGCGTCATCTGGGCTGCTCCCTCCAACATCGGTACCATCTGGGTCGCCAGCGCAGGATCCGCAAAGGCCACCTCCCATACCATAAAAACCTCCGCGCCTTTTTCCGCTGGTAAAACGGAAAACCTTCCGCGCGAGACCTTCACTGGCAGCGGCGACTGTGTATGCTCAAAATGATAACTCATTTTTTCGGCCGAATAATCGCTGATCTGCTCCCGAATCTCGTGTCCTTCGGCATCAATGCAAATGCGTTGGTTACCTTCCACCCGCGCCTGCACAATACCAGGTATATACGCCGCTGCCTGTGCCAGATCACCCAACACCTGCCAGATCGCTGCCGGGGTTGCCTCAATGATCAAACTCTGCTCAATCTTGCTCATGGTTTCTCCTTGTCTATACTGGTTTCAACTGAATATCAAATCCAGATAATCAATAAACTGTTCCAATTGGGTGCGAATTACACTACGATCCTGCCGTGCTTTGGCCAGAATCATCGCCCCTTCGTACACGGTTACAAAATGCTCTGCCACCTGGCGGGTATCAATTGGGATGCGGGGAGGATAAAGCTGCACAGCCGCGTCTAAATCCGCTTGCAAAATGTCGGCCCACCAGGCAAAAACTTGGTCGCAAAGAGCACACAACGCCGGATTCGTCATTGGTAATTCTTGAGCTATATTGCCAAATAAACAACTTGCTGGTGTATCTGGATGGTCGTGTAAATCAGCAATCAGGCGGCAGTGCACTTTCAAACGTTCCACCGGATCTTCTAGCTGTTGGAAGGAGGCGTTATTCTCTAACAATTCACGCAACGGCTGCCAATGATAATGCAACACAGCACTGCCCAATGCTTCTTTGCTTGGGAAGTAATGAAAAAACGCTCCTTTCGTAACACCTGCCTGCTGGCAAATTTCGCCCACTGAGGTAGCGGCGTATCCCTTTTCCAGCATCAAACTCCGGGCCGCTTCCAATAGTTCTGTCCGAACTTCAATCTCGCTCATCGTTATACTCCTCCATTGCCATACCAACCGGTTGGTATGGAATTATAACAATCATTTTCCTTTTGTCAATCGCCAACAGTTGTCAAACTGTGACTATTAGTTTCTTAAACGCTACGTGGATTGAATCATTATCTACCCAATTTACATAAACTTCTAACTTTACCCCTGCCAAGGGGAATGTTACAATGTGACCCGTACTAAAGATTACGCTAACATCGCACCTACAAAGCGATTTCAGGGAGACTGGAGGCTAGAGATTGGAGATTGCCAGTCTCTAGTCTCCAATCTCCAGTCTCTAATCTCCCAAACAGGAACTGTTTCAGAGTTGGTTCCACACATTCGCAGAAGTTTATGAGCAATATTTACAACCCTGCCCTTTTTGTTAACCAGGAACGCAAATTCCTTGGCTTTCAAAAGCTGCTGCGGCCCGAGACGCGGCAGGCGGTGATGCTCATCCAGGCCACCAAGGACATGGGCAAAACCTGGCTGGCGGGGCGGATGCAGGACCACTGCCAGGAACCCACCGTCGATTTGCCCGCTGTCTACGTCGATTTTCGCAACCCCCGGCAGGACCACCACGACTTTTTGGGGCTGGTGCGCCTCATCCGGCAGCAGCTCAACCAGCCCGCTTACTTCAACCAGCTTAATGAAATTATCAACAGCTACAGCGATGCGCCAATTGGTGCCGTTTCCGGCCTCGGCCTCTTGCGCCAAAACATCGTTACCAGCTTTAGCCTGGATGAAATTCGCAGCATCTGTATGGACATCACCATCAATTACGAAGAGCTAAGCGGCGAAACACTTTCTGCCAGAGCTGGCTCGCTGGTGGCTTACTGCCAGCGCCGCCAGCTGCTCACCATGCTCATCAGCCGCTGCGCCGAACTGCGCAAACATTTAGATTGGTGGGATGGGTTGGATGCGTACAAGGTGGGAACGGCCGTATCCGAACAACCCACCGACATGGCCATCACCGAAGACAACATGGGCATCCTGCACACGGACAGCGCCGCCGACCAAAGCCGCGTCGAGCGCCAGATCAACGATGCCTTTTTTGCCGCCCTCACCGCCCTGGTGGCTGACCGCGCCCCGGTGGTGCTCCTCTTCGACTCCTACGAAGCAATCAAGCCAGACGCTGACCGCTGGCTACGGCAAGAACTGCTCGCTCGGCTGCGTGATAGCCAACTGAGTGAGCTGGTCATTATCGTTACAGGGCGGCAAACGCCTGACCTGAGCGAACTAAATATGAGCAGCCTGCTGGTGCAAACCAATCTAGAACCATTCGATGAAGACATCGTGCGCGAATATTTTGAAGAGCGGCGGAAAGTATCGCTGGGGCTGGATTGGCGCACCATCGTGGTTACCAGCGGCGGTGTACCTGGGGCACTGGCCATGATGGCCGACCACGCCATGGCCACCACCAGCGCCGACGACGACTTTTTTAATGATCTTTGAGCCAAACTAAACCTGACAGGTTTACTAATTACCTGGACAGGAATGGTATCTTGAAAAGCGAAATTGATTAACTATTAGACTGTTTTGTAAACCTGTCAGGTTATTTTAATCTATGACCAGCGACATTACCGCCACAACCACAGCTTACCTGGACCGCATCCTGGATGAAGTGCATCCGATGATGGCGGAGGCGCTGTACCTGGCCGCCGTGCCGGTTTGGTTTGATGCCGATTTGTTTGCCGCGATGCGCCAGATTGAAGACGGCCGTAACGAAGGTCTCATCGAACGATTGCTGCGCTACTCCTTTGTCCGCACCTTGTCTGCCGTTGAGGACGAAACTACCACCTACGCCATCCGCCCCGACGAGCGCGTCTTTTTGCAGCGGCGCTGGATTGCCCGCGACCGCACCGCTTACCTGACCGCCCACCAACGCGCCCTCACTTATTGGGAAAACGCCCCCGAACCCAATCCGCAGCAGCAGCGCCGCCTCATTTTGTACCACCTGCTTTTTGTGGATCAGACAGCAGGCATCAACTATCTCATCGACTGCTTCCGCCTTTACCACAAAGAACGGCAAATTACTGAAATTGAACGGCTGCTAGACACCGTGACGGACGCACGTTTTTATCTGGCGGTACTTAAACAAGATTTGGAGCTGCTGGATGATTTGTTGCGCCACATGTGGGCCAGAGTCAACCAGCTGCGCGGCTTGTGGCCCAGCAGCCTGGCCACGCTGGAAACCTTGCGAGCCAAGCCCACCCTATCGCCGCTGCTGCTGCCCTACGTTACCCGCGCCTATGGTGAATCGCTGGCGCAGCTGGGGCAGTTTGTGGAAGCGATTGAGGCGTATGAAGAAACGTTGACCCTGTTTGAGGGGGAAGAAGAACGTTTACAAGATGGGGAGGCAACGGCCGTATCCCAACCA
Organism: Promineifilaceae bacterium (SeqCode); assembly: GCA_050292445.1. Classification (GTDB taxonomy): domain Bacteria; phylum Chloroflexota; class Anaerolineae; order Promineifilales; family Promineifilaceae; genus Leptofilum. The sequence goes on from JBNKLQ010000028.1 coordinate 26,673, forward strand.
GAAGTCATCAGCGGGGCCACCGACCAACGCCGCATCCAAATTGAACGCGCTTACACCAAGCTGGCCCTGGGCGATGCCTACGTAGGGCTGGCCGAAGCCACCCGCGAACACAATCCGCTCGTCCTGCCGGAACTATTCAATCGGCTACACCAGCTGCGTGATTTTGCTATCTTTTTGCTTTCGCTGCCCCTGCTGGTTTACATGAGTTTTTATCTGGGGCGGCGCGTCTGGCATCCTCGCTTTTGGCCCACACTGCTCGATTTAGACTGGATTGTGGCCCGCCTTTTTGTCAGCGGTGCGCACCAGTATAAACAGGCCGATAAGCTATTGGAACAGTACGGCGAGCCAACCGAAGCCGTCGCCGCCGACGAAAAGCTCGCCTACCTCTATTTAGGGCTGGACGATAGCGACCAGGCCGAAATCCTGTTCCGCCGGTTGCTGACTGAAGATGAAGCCCCGCTGGGCAGCTATCGCAGACTTTCCGTCAATTTGGGGTTGGCTGAGGCGCTGCTCGGCCAAAACCAACCAGAAGCTGCCCAACATTACGCCAGCGAAGCCTTACCTGAAATCCGCCAATATGAAGATGATGCTCTGGAAGCCCGCACCCGTGTGCTGCTGGCCGAAGCCCATTTGGGGCTGGCCCCCACGGGCAGCAATGAGGTGCAGGCCGCCATTCTCCAATTTGAACGGGCCCTCAGCCTGTACCAGCAGCAAAAAGATGCGCTTTGGGTCACGGAGATTGCCGACCGGTTGCATACCATCGCCAACGATGATCATCTGGATGAAAATCAGCAAGAAGCAGCCCGCCGCGTGGGAACGGCCGTTTCCAGCTACACCTACCCCATCCGCTACCGTCATCCGGCCACCGTGCTCTTCCGCCACGCCGTTTTCATTCTCCTTTCGATTGTCATTTTTATACTGCCCCTCTACACCATCCGGCTGGATACAGGCAGCCTGGTTTCACCAGCGATTACCTTTAAGGGGCGCGAATTTGTGCTGTGGCCAGCGCTTATCTTCCAGGAGATCGACGCCACTCAGGCCAATCCTGAAGCTGAAATTGAGTCAGAGGCACCCGCTGTAAGCAATACGGCCGCACCCTTCCAGTTCCGTCCCGCCATTGCCGACGCCGGACTTACCGTCAACGCCATCCCCTCAACAGATACCGGCGTGGCGCTACAGCTTGGGATCGGCATGCTGCTCGGCTATGTTTTGCTGTCTACCCTGGTGGGAATTGCTGCGCTTGTCTTTACACCATTAAGCACCTTGCAGCGAGCCGGGCGGGGACGCTTGCGTCTGGACAGCCAGGGGCTGTGGGTCAACGATGAACAAATCGCCTGGCAAGATGTCACCAAAACGATCATCGCTGATCTGAAGCTCATCCGTGAGCCGTTGGCGGATGATTCCAATTTTGCCCTGAACAGCGACCAGACCCAGCTCATTGTGCCTGGCAGTACAGCTCGCTACGAAACCGTGCGCCAGCGCATCATTGGCTACTTGCCCGCTGCGCTGCCCCAGCAAGATTGGAGCTATCGTCTGGTGTATAGTCGAATGGGGGTCTGGTACATTGGCACTGCCGCCCTGCTAACCGTTTTGGCCCTGCTGGGCAGCCGCTTTCCTACCCTGCTCAACTTCGATTTTCCCGGCACGCCCTACAGCCTGGCAGATTTGTACCCCTATCTTTATTTGGGATTGTTTGTGCCGCCGCTGTGGGCCTTTGTGTTACGGCCGTTGCAAATTCGCCACCACATGTTCCCCAACAGCCGGTTAGCCGAATGGATTGGGCTGGCCGGTCTGATTCTGCTCATGTTGCGGCTTGGCTCCCTCTTCTTCCCCTGGTTCACCATGCCCGATATTTACCCCTCTCTAGGCATCTTGCTGATGATTGGTGGCGCAACCCGGGCCATCTGGCAGACGCGCATCTGGCCCAACAAACCACGCGCGTATTCCACCTGGCTGCGGTTGGTTTCATTGCTCATCGCCGTGTTCACCTTCTTTGTGATGGGCGGCCACCTGTTGCGGGAAGTAGGCAGCTATCACTTTTTGATTGTGGGCAACAGCCTGCGCGACCGCTCGCTGCTGGAACAGGAACAAGAACCCGCCGTCATCCTGGCCAAAGACGCCCTCACCACCTACACCCGCGCCATCGACATTGCCCAACGCAAAGTTTTGGGCGTGGTAGACACCCGTGCGGCCGTACGGCTGCTGGCCCCCATCCTGCGCCCCACCCAATCTGTCTGGTTCCAGGCGTTGTCGAATCGGGCTGCCATCTACATGCAGCTGGGGGATTTTGACGCTGCCCTGGATGATTATGATCAGCTCATTTCTTTTGCCAGCACCACACAGCTGCTGGCCAGCCGCAATCTGGCCCGGCTGGGAGCCAGCACACAAGCCGATGCCGAGGACCCTGACTTCCAAACCATTCTTAAAGAGCAGGGTCAGCTCATTGCCACCCAGCCCAACAATGCCTACTATCCCTTGTGGCGCGGTGTTACCTACCACATCCTGGGGGATGCGACTGCGGCTGAAACAAATTATCAGGCCGCTTTAGAAATCAGTGGTGAGCGGGCGCTGGACCTGCAAAGCCAGGTTCAAGCGTGGACGGGGCTAGGCTGGCTGGCCTATGGACAAAATCGGTTTGAGGCAGCGGTGGAACGGTTTGAAACGGCCGTTTCCCTCAACGACCGCTCCGATGAAGCCTATTTGGGATTGGGCTTTAGCTACTACTCTTTGCGTGAGTACGACAAAGCGTTGGAAGCCTGGCAAAAAACGGCCGAACTCGTCCCCGAAGAACCCACCATCTACCTCTCATTAGGCACACTGCATTGGCGGTTGGGGATGCTGCAAGATGACCAGGGCAGCCTGGCCCAGGATCGCTGCGCCGATGCTGAACTTAGCGAAGAACAAAAGCTGGCCTCCGCCGCCGAGCTACAACTGGCCATCGAAAACTTCCAAACGGCCCTCTCCCTGCCTGGCCGAGCCCCAACAGACGAGGCCGAGACCTACCAATCGCTGGCGCGGGTGCAATATTTGCTGCGCAGCTGCCCCGGCTACGATTTGGTGGAAGTGCTCAAAGCTACCATCGATAGCTACAGCGCCGCCATTGAACTAAATCCCGACGAGGCCCGCTACTGGCATGTGCGGGGGCGCACAGCCTACGCCATCTGGCTGAACTTGCCCGCAGGCACCGGCCCCTCGGCACGCGCCTGGCTGTTCGACGCTCTGGACGATACCGACGTGGCCCTGGCCCTCAACCCGGTTGATTTTGGCGATTACCAGCCCAGCCGCTGGCGCGAACTCATCTATCCGCGTGCCGTGGACGGCTCGCTGGCCCAAGGGGACAACCGCTTTGCCAACGAGGAATATGATATTGCGCTGGGCTACTATGAACTGGTGGCGACCCGCGCCCCAGAGGTGGTGCGCGCACCGTTCAAGGCTGGCCTGGCCAGCGTGGCCTTAGGCGATTTTGCCCAGGCAGAGATGTGGTACACAGAAGGACTCCAGCGCGCCGTAGCCGATAATGATGGCACGGCCGTTCTGCTGGCCCAAGCGGATCTGATCCAACTTGCTGACCGGGCCGAGGTGAACGTGACGCCTTTGCTCACCTTGCTGCGCAGCACCGACCTGGAAGTTGATCCGGCAAAGATTGATGATGCTGAAACGGCGTTTGCCCTGGCACAGGCAGCACTGCTGGATAGACAATGGCAGCGGGCGGCGCTGCTGGGCAATTTGGGCCTGGAGCTGGCCGTAGCGGCCGAAGACATTGTGGTGGTGCGGGTGGCGGGTGCCAATCTGGCGGCATACCAGCTAAGCTACCCGGATATAGCCATGCAAGATATATATTGGCCGCTGTTTGGTGGGGTGGGAACGGCCGTAACCGATCTAGAACGCCCCGATTTATATTGGCGCTACCGGGCCGAGTACGGCTTCCGCTTTGTGCAAAACATGTTCTCTGCCCAACCCGGCTGGGAAAACAACGCTGCCCGCGTCTACACACAAATCATCGCCGACGTGGAGCGCGCCTACGAGCTAAATCCAACCGAACACCAAACCTGGCGTGACTTTTTTGTGGATGCCAATCTGGGCTGGCACTACCTACGGCGCGGCGACACGCGCTACGCAGAAGCCAGTTACCAGGAAGCCCTGGCTGATTATTTACAGGCTGCGGAGCTCATCCAACCTGCCAGCGAAAATGCGCTGAATGATTTAACGGAAACAGTCTTCAAAGTTGGCCTGACGGCGCTGCGCCTGGAGGAATTCCAATTAGCAGAAGAAGCTTACGCCGCTGGCATCACCCTGCTCACCCGCTACGAGGGCAACGAGGCCCAACTTGGCCGTGCCCGCACCGATCTAGAAAACCTGTTGGCCATCCAACCAGAACTAGCCCCCTTTGGTGGGGCAGTTTTGGAAGATTTGGATCAAGCAGAATAATGGTAACTGGTTAACTGTTTAGGGTAAATTGTAAATGGGGAGGGTGGTGAATGATTAACCATTTGCAAATAACCATTAACCATTGTGGCCATTGGCCACGGGGATGATAAAGTGGAAGGTGGTGCCTTCGCGGTATTTGCTCTCGAACCAGATACGGCCGTCGTGCAGCTCAACCAAATTCTTCGTAATGTTTAGCCCCAGCCCCGTCCCCGGCGAGCGGAGCGCCTCGTCGTCGCTGCCCCGGAAGAACTTGCTAAAAATCGCCTTTTGCTCGTCATCCTTGATGCCCAGGCCAGTGTCAGCTACGGAAACATGGATCACGGGCTGCACTTCGGCGTCTTCGTTGACGCTGTTCATCTCTTCAGCACAGATGGTGATACGGCCGTTTTCCGGCGTATATTTATAAGCATTACTCACCAAATTGGTCAGGATTTGGGCCAGGCGGGTGCGGTCCGCCCAAACATCGGGCAGATTATCCGGCACCGTCAGCACCAACGTTTGCTGCTTCTCTTCAATCTGCCCCCGCGTGGAGGACGCTACTTCAGCAATGACATCGGCTAGTTGGATCGGCTGCGTTTCCAGATGCAGCTGGCCCGATTCCAGTCGGGAAACGTCGGTCAGGTCCGTTACCAGCCGACTCATGCGGTTGACATTGTTGCGAATGGTGTCCAGGAAGGTCGTTTGGGCTTCATTGATAGGGCCAAAATTGCCGGAGAGCAGCAAATCTGCATACCCTTTGATGGAAGTCATGGGGATTTTAAGTTCGTGAGAGACGAAGGAAACAAATTCGCTCTTGGCCTGATTGGCTACTTTCATCGCCTCGACCAGCTGGGCATTGGCCAAAGCGATGGCCGCATGGTTGCCCAATCGCTGCAAAAAGGCCAGCTGCTGCGGTTGCCATTGATTTGTCTGGGTGCTTTCTAGCAGGAGCAGGGCAAGTACGGCCGTATCTCGATAAAGCGGCAGCACGATCTGGCTTTGGGTACGGGCCAGCAAGCCCGCACGCTCCGTTTGTGCATCGTAAGCCAGTTCGCCGGAACTAAGCGCTTGCGGAGCCGCAGGCAGTTGGTCTAGCAGCACAAAAGGTGAATCTTCGTATATTTCGTAGGTGTAGCCCTGTGAGGTGACCACATGTAGCCGATCTTCAGCGAGTGTACCCACCAGACCAGCCTCGCCGCCCACCTGCCGCAGCGCCCAGCTAAGGGTGATTTCCATCACCCGTTTTATGTCCAATGTCGCATTCAACTCTGCATCGATTTTTTGCAGGGTGGCTATCTCTTGCAAGCGGTTTTGCTCTTGGTCATAGAGCCGCTTGCGCACCAAACTGGCATTGATCCGGGCATTAAGCAGCGGTACATTAAATGGCTTGGGCAGATAATCCTCAGCGCCCAGCTCGATACTTCTGACAATGCTGTCGATATCGTCGGCGGAGGAGATAACGATGACTGGAATGTTTTGCGTTTGAGGATCGGCTTTCAGTATGGGGAGGAGATCAAATCCACCCATCTCAGGCATCATGATGTCTAGCAAAATGATGTCGATGCAGTGAGTGGCAAGCTTATCGAGGGCAACACGGCCGTTTTCAGCCTCAACCACTTTATGACCCGCTCGCGCCAGGCGATGCACCAGCAAATCACGATTGATTTCATTATCATCAACAACCAAAATAAGGGCAGTGTCTTCTTTCATCCGTTCTTCGTTGAACAACCCACCAGGGTTTTCTCTTTCTAGGTACATTTTCATCAAGCAAACCCGTGAAGGTTTTATTTAACAATGTTCACCGATTGATTGAGCAGCATTTCAATTTTGGTGAAAAGCTGGGCGAACTGAATCGGTTTGGTCATAAAGGCATCACAGCCCGCATCAAAACAACGGCGTAAATCCTGGGAGGTGGATTGGGCCGTCAGGGCGATGATGGGAATGTGGCGGGTTTCCGGGGCAGCCTTTAGCTGGCCAGTAGCTTCCCAGCCGGTGATGCTGGGCAAACGCATGTCCATCAAAATGAGGCTGGGCAACTTCTTACCAGCCAGGCGTACACCTTCCTGTCCATCCTCAGCACTCATCACCGTGTAGCCTTCGTCACCTAAATTCAGTTCCAACAGGCCGCGAATGATTGGATCATCTTCTATTACTAAAATGGTTTTTTGCGTATCATCTACCATGTTCAATCCTCTGCGGTTTGGCGATACCTGTCCAAAATGGTTTTTGATTGGACCAGATACGGCCGTTGCCCTCAACATATCCTCTTTTACTGAATACCCATCTGGCAAAACCAAGAGAAGTTAAAGCGATTACATTTTAGTGTAATGACCAATATTTCAATTGGACTTATGACTATGTGCGCAGTATAGCACAGGGGGAGACGGTAGATTCTGGCCTAAAAGTAATTTTTACTGCCTGTTCACAGGGGAATAAGTACCAGTGGGGGGAGGAAGTGAAAAGTAAAAGGTGATCTAGCCACATATCAGTTTGAACGAGCCAAGAAAAATAGGACACAGATTAACACAGATCGACACTGATTTTTGTTTTTTATCTGTGTAAACCAGTGTTCATCAGTGTCCAATTGAAAAAGTGATAGGTAGCTTTACTATTTCTCACCGTACGGCTTGCAGCGCCCGCCACAGCGGCCCATCCTGGCGCACGCCGCGCCGATCTAGGTCGCTGCTGGCCAGCAAAATGCCATC
>JBNKLQ010000029.1:0-33590 GCA_050292445.1 Promineifilaceae bacterium (SeqCode)
CCAAAGAGATGTCATCCCACATTGCCTCGTGATGCGTGTCCATCTGGTGATTAATGCTTACTTGCAAGATTACCGTGATGAGATCATTGGTTGCCACGGCATCAACAGAAACAAACTGCCAAACATCTAGCGGTTGTACCCAACTTGAGCAAACTGTTGTAGGTAAATTGGGATCATCATCCCCGTTCGTATTGATACAGATTCGCCCCACATAATTCACTGGATTAACCGAAACGGTTCGATCTTCCTCAGTGCTAGACCAGATTTTTAGCCAGCCGCCGGCACGATAGGTAGTACCCACTGTGATACCTGTAGAAACTTGTTGCCAAGATCTACCACCAAATAAAACGTACCTAGATTGTTGACCTGAACGAACAAATTGAGGTTGACTGTCCGCTGTATAATAATCGCCACCACCCCTCCCCCATCCGTCATCCCCAAATTCAAATCCAGGGTTTACCAATAGATTGGGTCCAGACGGAGCTGGGGCTGGCGGGGGTGCAACCACTGGTGGTGGAGCCGTTGCTACTGTGGCCGGAACGGCCGTTGCCGCTACAGTATTCGTCGCCGTTGGCGCACTGGTTGGCGTTTCAGTTGGTGGTTCTTCTGTGGGTGTGGGCGACTGCGTCGCGGTTGGTTCTGGCGTGTCCGTGGAGGTAGCCGTTTCTGTCGGCACGGCCGTTTCCGTTGGCATTTCGGTAGGTTCGGCGGTGTTGGTGGGGGGAACGGCCGTTTCTGTGGCAGCTTCTGTAGCAACGGCCGTTGCCTCAGCCACTTCTGCGGCCGGTGCCTCCCCACAGCCAACGACAAACATTAACAAACAACAAAGAGCAAGGATGTGATGAACGTTTTTCACTGATAGGTCTCCCTCAAATTGGCCAATAAATCGCAGGCATTTTAGCATAAGTAAACGAGGACGGCAGTGATAAATGTCATCTCTGTAAATTCAGTCTTGACTCTAAAGCTGCTTGAGACTTTATAATGAGGCACATCACGGAAAAAAGGCGGTATGGTAGACAATGTTCAAAATTGGTGAATTTTCTAAAATAGCCCAGGTACCTATTAGCCAACTGCGTTACTACGACGAAATTGGCCTACTCCACCCGGCAAAAGTGGATGAGTGGACGGGTTATCGTTACTACAGTGCACAGCAGCTATCTGAGCTGAATCGCATTCTTGCCTTAAAAGACCTGGGGCTTTCCCTGGACCAGATCGACAGAATGTTGGGTGATGCCATTCCTACAGAGGAAATTCGCGGCATGTTTGCCCTAAAAAAGGCACAGGCAGAACAGGCTTTACGAGACGAACTGGCCAGATTGCGCTCTATCGAAGCCCGTTTACAACAGCTAGAGACAGGGGATCAAATCGACAAATTTGATATTGTGCTGAAATCGGTACCTGAACAGGATTTTCTGGCGCTGCGCAAGCAATGTTCTTCTTTTGAAGCTGCCAGCCTGACGCTCCTGGAGATGCACAAAGCATTGCCTCGCACCGTTGGCAAGAGCAACATGGGCACCTTCACTGCCATCGTGCATAACGAAGGGTATCCCAACAACCAGGTCGATCTAGAAATGGGTATTGTCATCACCGGGGAATTCAACCAAACATTGACGCTGCCCAGCGGTCAGCAAATGCGTATGCGCACCTTGCCAGCAGTAAACACAATGGTTACATCCGTTCAGGTTGGCCCCCCGGACATGTCGCTCTCCTGCCGGGCCGCTATGGCCACCTGGGTTGAGTCTAATGGCTATGAATTTGCGGGAAACGGCCGTGAACTATTCATCGTGCCCCCCCTGCCAGGCAAAGAGCATGAAACCGTGCTAGAAATTCAATACCCTGTCGTTCGGCAAAACAACCCGGCTCAATTACTCGCTTAAACCGAACCATTTTGTGAACCAACAGCATATAGCAGTCCATTCCGGCAACCGGCCGGAGGCATTGCCCTGCTGTAATTTTTAATCAACTTTAACCTGTGGAGGTAAAAAAATGACAACTATTATTCGTGAAATCAGCATTGATGCTCCCGTACAGAAAGTATGGTCCATCCTGGCTGACTTTGGTGGCATCTACAAATTTAACCCCGGTGTCTCCAAATCGTATAGCACGTCTTCGACCAACGAGGGTGTAGGCGCGACACGTCACTGCGATCTGCTGCCCGCTGGCTCCGTTGAAGAACGGATCATCGAATGGCACGACGGCCGTGATTACAAGATTGAAATCTATGCCGGCAAAGGCACACCACCGTTCAAAACGGCCGTTGGGCATCTCAAAGTTTTACCAGATGGCAGCAGAACGAAGGTATCCATGCACTTTCATTACAGCCTAAAATTTGGGCCTATCGGCAGCCTGATGGACCGGCTGTTGGTTAAGAAACAGTTCAGCAAAGCGGTGCCGGGGATTCTGGTGGGATTAAAGCATTACGCCGAAACCGGGGAAATGGTGGATGGAAAAGTTCGACTGGACAGGCAATTGGTTACGGCCGTTGCTTAATCACACTCATTCATAATCAATGTCAGGACTTGGCTTTCTGAGTCCTGATAACCTAAAAATTGGAGAAAAAATGAACAACCAAACATTTAAACAAAAATACGGCCCCTGGGCCTTAATAACTGGTGCTTCTTCAGGCATTGGTGCTGAATTTGCCCGACACTTAGCAGCCAAAGGTCTAAATGTCGTCATCGCTGCGCGACGCAAAGAGCGCCTGGATACTTTAGCCCGCGACATCAAACAAAAATATGGCGTCAAAACGCGTACCATTGCGGTGGACCTCACTGCACCTGATTATCTGACGCGTATCCAGGCAGAAACAAAAGATCTGGAAATCGGGTTATTAGTCAATAACGCTGGGGCAGGCGTACCGGGGGCCTTTCTCAAGCAAAGTCTCCAATCTCGTACCAAGGTAGTGCACCTCAACGTAACCGCCCCCATGCAGCTAGCCTACCATTTTGGTCAACAGATGGCCCAGCGAGGTCACGGTGGGATTCTGCTCGTTTCCTCCATTAGCGGCTACATGGGCACGCCCTACATGTCCAACTATGCCGCCACCAAAGCGTATCTGCTCACTTTGGGTGAGGGTTTAAATGTTGAGCTAAAGCCGCACGGGATTGATGTAACAGTCCTCGTGCCTGGCGCAACCCGAACAGAAATGGCCGAAGCAGACGGCACTGACATGAGTAAAATCCCGATGACCTGGATGGATGCAGGCCCCGTGGCGGCAAGTGCCCTGCAAGCGTTAGGCAAGAAAACGGTTGTTGTTCCTGGGGCTATGAACAAGGTAATGGCTTTCATGATGACGCGCCTAATGCCCCGAAAATCTGCCTCTGGCATGTTTGGCGGCATGATGAAAAAGGCAATGGACCCGGCGATTGTGTAATCCCTCTGCCCAAAACCAAGGCTTCGATTTTTCTGTTTTATAAAGAACCCACTATTTGTTGCCAACTACAACAAATAGTGGGCTGAAGCGTATATATCTTTGTCGAGTGCTACTGTTCAGGGACAGCAGCAGCCTCTTTTTATACAGTTTGTCCCGGTGGAGGCTGGCTATGATTCACAACGCTTCGCCATAACGATCCATTATTCCGCAATTAAATTAGGTGGAACGGCCGTACCTATTGAACGGCCGTCTTTTTTTGCTTACAACAAGGAGTAATGAATCATGAAGCTCGATTGTCCCAAATGTGCTGCCGAAATTCCGGCTGAAAATATGAACCTGGATCGCATGGTAGCCAAATGTGCCAAATGCCATTCCGTTTTTAGCTTTGCTGAACGGGTAAGTACAGTAAAAGCAAAGCTGCCTGCGCCACAACCTGACAAAATCATTGTAGAAAACTTAGGCGGCCAGTTAACATTACGCTGGCATTGGTTTAACTGGCATATTCTACTTGTCACTGGCTTTGCTGTTTTTTGGAATGGCATCATGTTTTTTGGTTTTGGCGGTGCAATTTTTAGCGGGGAAGCAGATTTCTTCGCTGTTTTCCCCTTCATCCTTTTCCCCCATTTCTGGGTCGGTTTGGCAATGATCTACTATGCCATCAGTGGCTACATCAACAAAACAACAGTGAATGTGGATTATGATCAGCTAACCGTGCGGCATGGGCCTTTGCCCTGGTGGGGAAACAGGCACATTGAACCATCACATATTGTGCAGCTCTACAGCAAAGAAAACCGGTCTAACTACCGCAGAAACAACGTATGGTCGGGCAATTTTGAAGTTCACGCTATCTTAAAACAGGGCAAACATCAGAAGCTGCTGTCTGGATTGGACTCTTCTGAACACGCGCTTTTTGTGGAACAAACAATTGAAGAACACTTAAGCATTGCCGATTATCCGGTACGCGGCGAATACGGCCGTTAACAGCAAAGCGATGCGTGATGTGTAATTTAGTTTTGGTCACACATCACGCATCATTTGGCCACAAATCCCCAAAGAACCGTCCAAAATAAAGCAATATTGTGCAAGACAACGGAGGGGAATTCGTGTTACAGTAGGCACTTCAACAAATGCTGACGTGGGCAAAACAGGATGAACACAAACGACAGAACCAAATTTTGGCACAATGCCCAGCTTGATATGAGCTTGCTGCACGCCTTCCATCGTGAATATGCTTATCCACGCCACGGGCACGACCATTACGTGGTCTGCCTCATCGAGCGCGGCGTGCAGTCATTCACGCACAAGGGAACCAAATATGTCACCCCGCCCAGCGGCTTGATTTTGATCAACCCCGGCATTGTCCATACGGGCGAGCCAGCTACCGAACAGGGCTTTCAGATGCGCTCACTTTACCCCACAGAAATGCATATGCAAACGGCCGTTCACCAACTCACCGGCCACCACAATGCCATCCCCTACTTCCGGGATGTACGCATTGATGATCCAGATGTTACACACAGCGTTTGGGCACTGCATGACGCCCTTATCAACGGCACAAGCCCGCTGGAAATTGAATCCCGCTTCATCGCTACACTGATCCAGCTCATTAAACGATATGGCGAGGTACGTTCGGCGGAACGGCCGTTTAGCCAAGAACGTGATGCCGTGCGCCTCGCCAGACAATATCTCGAAGACAATTTCGCCCAACGCATTAGCCTCAGCGATCTGGCAGAACAGGTTGCGTTAAGCCCCTACCACCTGCTGCGCGTCTTCCATGCTGAAGTTGGCTTACCGCCACACACCTACCTACAAGATGTGCGCATCCGTCGGGCGCAGCGCCTAATCGAACTGGGATACACGTTGGCCGACGCGGCGCTGGAAGTTGGCTTCAGCAGCCAAAGCCACCTCACCCGCCGCTTCAAGCAAATTGTCGGCGTAACACCCGGCCAATACGCTAACCAAATTCAATAACACAGCCGAGGACTGCCAATCTTGACGCTAATCTACTAGAGGAATTCCCCCATGACAATCCAACTAGTCATTGCCTGGTTTTTTACCTTCTTCCCCATCACCATTAGCCCTGGCCCGGCCAATTTACTGCTTTCTTCCACATCGGCGCAGGTAGGCACCCGCTGCACCCTGCCCCTGATGTGGGGCATTGTCGTTGTGTTTGCCGTGCAAATTGCTGTTATTGGTATTGGCATTGGCCAGATTCTATTCCGATACCCCGAACTATTTACTGTTTTCAAGATTTTGGGCGCACTTTATCTGCTTTATCTGGCGCTGCAATTTTTCCGTTCTTCTGGACTAAAGAAAACCAGTGAGGCGGTGAAGCTTGGCTTTCGTGAAGGGGCAGTGCTGCAATTTTTCAACGCCAAGGCGCTCACTGTGCCGCTTATCATGTATACGCAATTTCTAGACCAAGCCACATCCACCCAGTCACAAATCATTGTGCTAACCATTGCTCTGTTTGGCCTGATAATCGGCAGTTTGCTGGCTTGGATCATAGGCGGCAGCTTGTTACAGCGCGTTTTCCAATCTGAGTTTGGCATAAAGTGGCAAGGTAAATTTTTTGGCATTCTGTTGGCTGGCGTTGCCATTTGGATTTTGTTCCGCTAAAACTCAGCTCAAAAAAGGTAGGATAACCCGATGGAGTTTTCCACAAAATTTGCAATTGTTGTAGCAGAAGATTTAGAGGTGTGGCAAAAGCTTAATGTCGTTACCTTCTTGACCTCAGGGATCGTTGGGGATACAGCGGACATCATTGGCGAAGAATATAAGGACGCATCTGGGAAAAGTTACGCCCCACTTTGTATTCAACCAGCCGTGATATTGAAATCAACACGCAGTCGATTATCCACCTTTCTAAAGCGAGCTAATAACCGGGGGGTAAAAACGGCCGTATACATTCAGGATATGTTTGAAACTGGCCATGATGCAGCGAATCGGTTGACTGTATTGCAGTATGATACCGATGCCTTACCGTTGGTCGGCATTGCCATTCGCGCAGACAAAAAAGTAGTCGATAAGATATTCAAAGGGGCAAAACTTCACGATTAAGTTGTACTTGTACTCTCCAAACAGCCATTTGACAAACCCGAAATCCCTCATCGCTTGGCACGCCCTCTGCTTGTTTCCACCAATTTTTGCATTTCTCATCAAAAAAACTTACCCTCATGCGTCTAATTAACCAGAATTAAAATCTGGAGTAAGTATGTCGCATCTGGACAATCTGGTACATCGTTGCCAACAAGGCGAACTGGCCGCTTTTTCTGAACTGTTTCAAATGCAGGAAACGGCCGTTTACCGCCTGGCACTTACCATCTTGCAAAATGAACAGGACGCCGAAGACGCTGTTCAAGATGTCTTCTTGCGCATCTTTGAGCAAATCAAGGGGTACCAGAGGCAATCGTCCTTCAAAACGTGGCTTACGGCGATCACCGTCAACAGCTGCCGCGACAAGCTGCGTCGCCGCAAAGTGCGCCGGGCTCTCTCGCTGGATTGGTTGCGTGGCCACGCCAGTCACCACAACGTTCCCGACGAGGCAGACCAGCGACAGCAGTCACAGCAACTCTGGCATCAGATCAATACCACGCTAGATGACAAACACCGGCTGCCGCTCATTTTGCACTACCATGAGCGGCTCTCTTGCGCCGAAGTGGCAGACATGTTAGGCATTCGCATCAGTACCGTCTATTCTCGGCTCAACACGGCTCGCCAGCGACTGCGCGAGCAACTCCAGGCAGAAGCGGAACCATCATTCAAACGGAGCTAAGCTAATTTCCCCGGAAACGTTTAGACAAAAGGAACCTTTTGAAAGTAGTTTCCGGGGAAATGTAAAAAGGTTCATCGAGGTTAATTAGAAAAAACGTGGCAGAACAAAAAGGCAAACCCTCACCTGAATCAAATAACGAAAGCGCCTTGTGCCAATTTGTGCAGCAACGGCTGCCCGACTATTTACATCATGATTTAACGGCCGTTGAGTACCGGCAAATTCAAACCCACCTGGCCCAATGCGATAGCTGCGCGCTGCGTGTGCAAGAAGCCCGCCTGTTGGATACCGATTTGCAAGCAGAGGCGGATCGCTACCGACCCAGCCTATCCCATGACGCTTCGCTACGCATTCAGAACAAAGTGTACCGACGCATGCAGCGCAGCCTGGTCTGGCAGCGCACCGGGCAAGTTTTACGGTTAGGTACGGCCGTTGCAGCCCTCATTTTGTTGCTGGGCGGAAGCTTCCTGTTTGGCCGCTTCTGGTTTCCTTTTTTAACGGCCGAAACCAACACTGCTGGCGAAACAACCACCTTGCCAGACTTACCCCCGCCGGGACCAACGGCCGTTCCCACCGCTGCCCCAGCTATCCACACACCAGCACCTGAAGAGGCCATGGTTGAGCCACCTGCTGTTTTGGAAGAAACATCGGGCAACGGTCGTGTCAACGCCTGGGATCATTGGGTCGCGGCAGCGCCGGGGCAAACGCCAGAGCAATTGGCCACAACCATCGTGTCCGCCGCTTTAAGCAACGATGAAACTTATTTGAACGAGCTATTTGTGGGCATGGGGGCGTCACAGCAGCCCACGGCCCGCATGTGGCTCACTGTGGCCGGTCGCTGCCAAAACGACCTCAGCAGCGATGATTTTGTGTTTGCCCGCCACCCCATCCCGCTGCTCACCATCACCTCGGTTTCTATTTGGTATGATGGCCACTTGGTTGGCGAAATAAAAATGCGGCAAATGCAGGGCGAATGGTTCGCTACCTTCACCCGAACCCCAATTGTCTACCCTTGTTCCACTCAATGACCTTAAAGAGTACCATGCGCGTTTTACTAATTGCCTGCCAACCACCACATAATTCTGGAGCCACTCAATGACGTTTTGGGCCTTTATTTTGCGTCGGGCGGCCCGCCACTGGCAGATTTTGCTCACCCTCAGCCTGGGCGTTTTGCTTTCTACCGCCATGCTGGCCAGCAGCCCAATTCTGGTGAATACGGTGGTGGAATTTGGCCTGCGCCGGACTTTACTAGCGGCTGATCCAGCCGTAAGCGACCTGCGTCTGAAAGCGTTCGGCCACTTTAACGCCGACGACTATGCAGCGGTCGATGGCCAAGTGCAGCAAATGACAAACGGCCGTCTCGGCAACTTCACCGATCAGCTTACCCCCGTCCTGGGTTCCCGTTGGTTCCATCCCTGGCGCGGTGGCAACATTCTTCCCGAGGAGCGCCTCAACTTCCGCGCTTACGGCAGTGGCGAGACAGACATCCGGCAGCATGTCACTTTTGTCGCTGGCGAATGGCCCGCCGAGGCTCAACCCGCCCCCGGCGTTGCGGCTGTCGTCATTGGGGAGGAACTGGCCGAGGCATATGGCCTACAAGTCGGTGACACGGTGCCCGTCAGCGTCTCCAACAGCGGCGGCGAACCGGAATTCAGCCTGCAAATTAGCGGCATCGTCCAGCCCATCGACGGCGGCGATCCTTACTGGTTTGGCGCGGCCAGTCCGCTGCGTTCCCAAAGTGATGAGCGCTGGCTGGCCCAATATGCTGTTTTGGTGGATCAGGCCGCTTTTTTTGAGCACATCACCGACCTGCTACCGGATGGTTCCACCCATGAGGTTTACTGGCAGGTCATCATCGACCCCGGCAGCCTGACCTCTGCCCAAATTCCACTGGTGCGCACCTTGTTGCAGCTGCTGCGTGAAGATTTACGGTCGTTAACCCCCTCCGTCACCATCGACACCGGCCTGGATGAGGTGCTGGCCAATTTTGCTAACCAGAGTACGGCCGTTCGCGCCCCGCTCTACTTCCTTACCGCCGAAGTAGTGCTGCTCACCCTTTATTACGTCATCATGGTAGCTGCCCTGGCCGTACGCCAGGTAGAGCGCGAATTTGCCGTGCTGCAAAGTCGCGGCGCAGCTCCCCGCCAAATTTTCCGCATTCAGGGCGGTGAAGCGCTGCTAATCAGCAGTGTGGCTTTGCTCAGCGGTCCGTTTTTAGGACTGGCGCTGGTGCGCAGCATCACCCTCTTTGGCCCATTGGCCGATGTAGGTGAAGCTAGTTGGGGCTTGAGTTTGCCCACCCTGGCCTGGCTGGCGGCCATTGTGGGCGCGGTGGCCTGTATCGTGGGGCTGCTGCTGCCGGTGGGCCAATCCGTGAAGCGCACTATCGTCAATTACCAGCAAAGCACAAACCGCGTCACGAAAGCCCCCTTGTGGCAGCGCTATTATTTGGACGTCTTCGTGTTGGCGATTGGGTTGGTGCTGCTGTGGCGTCTGCAATATTTTGGCGGCATCGTGGGTGGCGGTACCAGCCGCCCCCAGGTCGATTGGCTACTGCTGCTGTCTCCCCTGGCGTTGCTGGTGGGCTCGGGCACCATTTTGCTGCGCGTGTTTCCGCTGCTGCTCAGTTTTCTGGCGGCTATTGCGCGGGGTGGGCGCGGCCTGGTGGCCAATCTGGCTATGCTGCAAGCGGCACGTAATCCTACCCATGTGGCCCGACTGGTTTTGCTGCTGACGCTGGCCATTGCTCTGGGCATTCTGTCTACCGGCATCAACGCCACATTGGATGCCAGCGAACTGGAGCGCGCCCAATACCAGGCAGGCAGCGACCTTCGTTTGGTCTCCCAGCACACCTTGCCGTTGTTTGAGGTAGAAGCGCTGCCAGAAGTGACCGAGGCCAGCGGTATATGGCGCACCCTTGGTTCTCTGACGCTTGGACGAGAATTTTTGCGCTATGATGTGCTGGCCATCGATCCGGAATCATTTGAGACGCTGACCACCTACCGAGATGATTTTACCCAAGAGCCGGTTTCGGTATTGCTGGATCGCCTGACATTGGAAGATGTAACGCTACAGCCAACAATCGCCTTGCCGGGCCAGCCAACGCGCCTTGGCCTGTGGGTCTGGTCCGCGCCAGACCCGGATTGGCCTAGTGGGGCAGCGCCGCGCGGTGACAGCTATTTAGACCGGATTCATCTCCAGGTAAAGCTGCTTACGGCCCAGCAGGATTTAATCCTGCTTGATTTAGCCTCGGAAGAAACCGGATATCCAGAAGACGGCTGGCGTTATTTTGAAGGGATATTGCCGGAGTTGCCAGAAAGCAGCTTCCCGTTGGGATTGCACTCAATTTGGCTGCGTAACCGGTCGATCATTGTCGGCAACTTTGGGCGGGCCACGGGGGCGCAGATGCGCCTGGCTTTTGATTCACTCACGTTGACGGACGGGGTATCTGGGGAAACGGCCGTTACTTACGATTTTGAAACGCTCACCGACATTTGGCGCACTATCCATCCTGGCTCCGACATTGCTTACGATACGCGGCAGGTACATTCAGGGCAAGGCAGTCAATCTCTGTTTTTGAACATGGGGGCGCTTGATCTGGCGGGTTTTTTGCTGGCCAATCCGTTCCCGCTTACCGTGCCGCTGCCTGCTTTGGCCAGCCAGACCTTCCTGGAAAAAGCTCAGGCACAGGTAGGCGACACGCTCAATCTAACAGTTGATTCCCAACCACGCCGTTTTGAAATTGTGGGCGTGGTCAATTATTTCCCCACCTTGTACGAAGATTTGAACGCCGGGTACATCATCACCAATCGGGCGCTGATGCTGGATGATATTAATGCAGAAACCAACCAACCGGTAAACAATAACGAGGCGATTTTGGCCATTGATACGGCCGTTCCCCCCGAAACCGTCACCGCTGCTGCCCTCTCTAACCTGCCTGGCATCCAGGCAGCTATTGAGCAGGAAGCCGTACGCCTGACCATCAAGGCAGACCCGATGGCGCTGGGGCTGCGCAGCGTGACGCTGTTTGGCTATCTGCTCACCACGGCGTTAAGTCTGGTTGGGTTTGCCACTCATTTTTATCTGAGCGCCAAACAAAAAGAAGCGATCTACGGTGTGCTGCGCTCTATCGGCATGTCGCCGGGGCAGCTGTATGCCGTGCTGGTGTTGGAGCAGGTAGTTCTTATTTTGGCGGGATTGGCCATTGGCACGGCGCTGGGCGTGGTGCTGAATCAGATTACTCTGCCGGGTCTGCCCATCACCTTTGGTGACCGGCCGCCAACACCACCCTTTATCGCCCGCAACGATTGGGGCGCAGTTGTCCAGATTTACATAACGTTAGCCGTAGCCTTCTTTATCTCGCTGGGCATTGCCACGCTGCTGCTCTGGCGCACCAAGCTGCACCAGGTGCTGCGCGTTGGCGAGGAGTGATCAGTGGCCAGTAATCAGTGAGTCAGTGATCAGTAAAAAGATTGCTGGCAACTGAAAACTGAACACCGATCTACTGAATACTGTTTATTGACAAACTAAAATGATCCGACTCTCAATCCGTCACCTACTGCGCCATTGGCGCATGAACATCATTGTCCTGCTGGGGCTGGTGTTGGCCGCTGCCTTTTTGGCAGGGCTGCCGACTTATGCCACTGCCATTGCCGGGCGCAGCTTACGGCAGCAAATCGACAGCGCCATCGTTTCGGCGCGCAATATTGAGGTGACGGGCGCGGGGATGAATGCGGCCGTTTATGGTCAGCTGCAAGACTATTTGGGCGACCTGCTGCTGCGCCGGGTAGAGGTGCAAACTGCCGCACCCACCGATCTAAGTTCTGCGTTATACCGGGATGAGGTCCCGTTACCCTTTGCTGAATACTTGCGTTACCAACCGTGGTATTTGGGTAATTTAAGCCAGGATGTGACGTTGGTTGACGGCCGTTTGCCTAAGTATGTCGAACCGGACCCCAATAGCTTTGTCATTGAAATTGAAGCTGCGGTTGGATTAACAACTATTGAGAACGTCACTTTTGACCAAAGTGCCGGCGAAGTTTTTCAGCTCGAAACGTTGCAATTAGGCGACCAGCTTCGCAGTGAAGATGGCGGCTTCCGCATCAATATTGTGGGCGTGGTGCAGCCCAACGACCCAGAAAGTGACGCGTGGTGGGATGAGTTGGTACCCTTTGAATTTGGCCGTGGGCCGATGCACGGACCCAACCAACCGGATACTGTCACCCTGTCGGTGATTGTGCCCCAGCAAACGATGGACGAAATTTTTGCGGGCAGGTCAGAACGTAGCTGGCGGCTGCTGATCGATTCCGAAAAAATTAACGTGAGCAATGTTGACCAGGTGGAAGCCAATCTAAGCAACGCCACCTCCGATTTACGCGTCAATCTGGAGACAGGGCTGCTGCTGATCATCAACGAATACCAAGCGGCGCTAGCCAATGCCCAGGTCACACTCTTTTTGCTTACAGTCCAGTCGCTCATTTTTGTGCTGTACACCGTAGCCATGATCAGCTCTTTTTTGCTGGATCAATCCCGTGGCATGTTGGCAACGTTGGTCGGGCGGGGATTTAACGGCCGTCAGATCACCCAACTGTTTGCCATCCAGGGCTTTTTTCTGGCTATTTTGGCCGCCGCGTCGGGACCGCCGGTGGCCCGAGGGTTGCTCACTCTCTGGGGAACCGCCACCAATACGGTGGTTCCCTCGGCGCTGGCCCGGGAATCGTGGCTGCTTTCGCTGGTTGCAGCCGGGTTTAGCTGGCTGACCCTGGTGGTCGCCATCTACGGTGGCACGCGCGGCAATATTTTGGATTGGCAAAAGCAGCTAGCTCGGCCACCGTCTCAGGCAAGCTGGCAAAAATATTATATTGACATCTTTTTGCTGGTGCTGGGCGGACTCATTTACTGGCAACTGCGTGACACCGGCACGGTGGTGGCCCAGTTGGCCCAAAACGAGGCTCTGGCGTCTGCGGGCGTGTCTGATCCGCTGCTGCTGTTGGGGCCATCGCTGCTGCTTATTGCTGTGGCACTTATCTTTTTGCGGATTTTCCCCTACCTGCTGCGCTTGGCTTCCTGGTGGGCCAATCGGGTGCGCGGCCTCATTTTGCCTTTTGGCCTGGCCAAACTGTCGCGGGACCCAGTGGGACCCAGCCGGGTGGTGCTGCTCATCAGCCTGGCAGCGGGGCTGACACTGTTTGCCAGCCTGTTTGAGCATTCGCTTTCGGTGCGCCAGGCGCAGATTGCTCATTACAATACGGGCGCAGATGTTCGCGTGGGACTGCCCATTGATGCCGGAACGGCCGAATATGAAGCAGTGGCAAATTTACCAGGGGTACAATGGGCGTCGCCGGTTTATTACAACGGCCGTTCCCGGCTCTCCACCAATTTAGGGCAGCAAGTACAAATGCTGGCCGTGGACCCGGCCACGCTGCCCCAGGTAAGCCGCTACGCGCCGTTTATCAGCGGCGTCACCATCGCCGATGTAATGCCTGCCGTGCAGGGGATTGGCACCGACGGGGCGATTCCCGCCGTCTTTTCGGCAGATGCACCGCCGAACAACAAAGAGATCGGCGACCACATTCAATATGTGGTGGGGACACACCGCGTTACGTTTGAGGTGCGCGGCATCATTAGCAACTTCCCGCTGTTGAGCGAGCGCTTCTTCATTACCAATCTGGCCGCTGTGGAACAAGCAGTAGACCTAACCACGCTTACTGAGCCGTGGGTGGGTGAGCGCCAGATATGGCTGGCCACAGCGCCAGAGCAAACGGACCAGATAATCGACCAAATTGTGAACGGTGCCGGCCCCTTTGGCAGCTCTGTCCTGGCCGATGCGGCATCTACGGAAGCGCTTTTACGCTCTAATTTAGTGGCGCAAGAGACAATTGGCGCATTTGAGCTGAATGCCATCACTCTCGCCGCCTTAAGCGTAGCAGTCTTTTTGCTGGTGCACTTTTTTGCCGCCCGCCAACGCCTATACGAGTTCAGCCTGCTGCGGGCGGCTGGCATGGCAACACACCAACTGCTCGGTTTGTTAACCCTGGAAGGGGTCATCATGATGGTGTTAGGCTTGCTGGCGGGTAGCGGCATCGGGGCAGGCTTGGCGGGGATTATGCGGCCGTTTCTATCACGGGTGTTGTCAACGGCCGTTGGTGGCGACGCCATCCGCCAAATTCTGGTGAACTGGACCGAAGTGTTCAGTCTGTATGGACTGCTCGTTGGCTTTTATGGGCTGGCCCTGCTGCTGCTGCTCTTCTTCCTGGTGCGGGCCGGCATTCACCGGGCATTACGCATCGGCGAAGAATAAGAAGCAGGACGCAGAAAACAGTGAGAAGCCACAGAGATCACAGAGATTTGAGAGAAAACCTCATAAATCTCAGCGCTCTCAAAATTCTCTGCGGTCTCTGCGCCCCAAATCAATGTATCGAAAGAGGCATTTATGTCAACTGATTCATTTATTTTTTGCGACAATCTAGTCAAAATTTACAAGGTAGCCGATCTGGAAGTGGTAGCTTTGCAGGGATTGGACCTAGCCGTGGAAAAGAGCGAGATGATGGCCCTGGTCGGCGCATCTGGCTCCGGCAAATCGACCCTGCTCAACGTCATTGGCGGTCTGGATGAGCCAAGCGCGGGCAAGATTTCTGTCAATGGGCAGGATTTGCTGAAGATTTCTGACAAGGCAAGGGTGACGTACAAACGTAGCACCGTGGGCTTTGTCTGGCAGCAACCAGCGCGTAACTTGCTGCCCTACCTGACCGCGCGAGAAAATGTGGAGCTACCGATGATGCTCTCCGGCGGCAGTGCGCGCCAACGACGGGAACGTGCGTTGGAACTGCTGGAAATGGTGAATCTGTCTGATCGGGCCGATTTTCGACCGGATCGCCTCTCTGGCGGGCAGCAGCAGCGGGTGGCCCTGGCCATTGCCCTGGCCAACAATCCACCGCTGTTGCTGGCGGATGAACCCACCGGTCAGGTCGATTCTGCTTCGGCCGACGAGATTTTTGCCGCGCTGCGCCGCATTAATCAAACCTATGGCACAACGATTGTGATCGTGACGCACGATCAGCGAGTGGCCAACAAGGTGGACCGGGTGGTGGCGATTCGCGACGGCCGTACCAGCTCAGAAATTCGGCGCGAAGTCAATCTGGCCAGCGGCGAACTGCAAGAAGAAGAATGGGTCATTCTGGACCGAGCCGGTCGCTTGCAATTGCCGCAACCGTACATCGAAAATCTGGAGATGAAAAATCGGGTAAAGGTGCGGCTGGAAGAAGAACATCTGTCGGTCTGGCCGGAGGTGAACAAGGCACTGGCTGCGGCCCAAGACGGCAGTGAAAATGGCGGCATGTGGCGGCCGCCGCGCCTGGGTGGTGATGCCGAACCGATCAACCAGCCTGTGGGCGCACACCACCATCCATTGGCTCGTCGGAAGACGGCCGTTTCCGTGCAAAACCTGACGCGCATCTACAAAGTGGGTGCCGAAGATGTGATTGCCGTACAACACGTGAGCCTGAACATTCCTGCCGGGGTGATGGCTACGGTGAAAGGGCCGTCTGGTTCCGGCAAGACAACGCTGCTGAACCACATTGCCGGGCTGGATGAGCCAACCGAGGGGGAGATTATGATTGCGGAACGGCCGTTGGCCAAAATGAGTGAGCGAGAACGGATAAATCTGCGCCGCAACGAAATTGGCTTTGTCTTCCAGACGTTTGGCCTGCTGCCCTTTTTGAGCGCCCGGGAAAATATTGAAGCGCCGCTGCGGCTGGTGAAAGCCAGCGCCAAAGAGCGCAAGCAGCGCGTCGATGAGGTGTTGGAACTGGTAAAGCTGTCGGCGCGGGCCAGTCACCGCACCTACGAACTGTCCGGTGGGGAACAGCAGCGCATTGCCCTGGCGCGGGCGCTGGCCAACAAGCCATCGCTCATCCTGGCAGACGAACCCACCGGCCAGCTGGACACGGCCACGGGTTACGCCATCATCGCCCTGCTGCGCAGCATCGTGGAACAAACCGGCGTCACCGTCCTCATCGCCAGCCACGACCCCAAGGTGATTGAGGCGGTAGATTTGGTGTACGTGTTGGAAGACGGCCGTTTGGTGGAGACGATTGAGCAGGTGGGCGGCAAAGTAACTGCGTAATTAAGTAATAGGGTGATTTTTAGGGTTGAAGTTCGTAGGGGCGAATCAGGATTTCGGCGGAGATGCCAAGTCCAGCCTGTAATTTGCGAATGTGTCGGTTATGTATCCCGTCATTTCTTAACGGGACGAAATCCTACATAAGCCAGATTGATGTGTTTCTCGTCTTTTCTCGCAAAAACATCATATAAACGATAATCACCAATCCGTGCCCCACCACGTACATACTCTAACATCCCAGTTGAATCAATGTTGTTACTATGGATCCATTCCCATACATTGCCGCACATATCCACACAACCATAAACGCTATCCCCTTGGGGAGAGTATTTCCCAACATGTGTTGTCACAATATCACTTTCATAAGTATTGCATCCATCATCAATCCAAGCATTTCCCCAGGGATATTTTCGCCCATCAGTTCCTCTGGCAGCTTTCTCCCATTCTTCATCGCTAGGCAATCGCATGTCAACCCATTCAGAAAATGCTGCTGCATCATGCCAGCTAACTTCAACCACAGGATGTTGCGCTATCTCGGCTGGAGGGTATTTGCCCTGCCAATGTTTTGGCGATTGGTAGCCGGTTGTTTGTACAAAGCGCAGGTATTGGGCATTAGTTACGGGCGTCTTGGCAATCCAGTAATTCGGTAGGTAGGCTAGCCGCTTTTCCTCTCCATACAAAAACTCGCCTGCTGGAATGTGTATCATTTCCAGGCCCGTTTTAGGTTCAACGAAATTTTCGTGGACGACCGTTGACGACCTGTGGTTGTCAAACTTAGGCCAAGCCCCATCAGGCCGCTGTACATGAATCTCTGCAAATAATCGGGGCAGTTCGCCGCGCCGCTGGAGGTATTCGATGAGGCCGTGCATTTTGGTGGTGCGGGTGCTGCCGGGTAGGTCTTCGTATTCCAGGCCCAGGTCAAAGCAAAGCACGCGCAGTTCGTCCAGGCTAAAGTGCTTGATGAGCAGCTTGCGCAGTTGGGTGAGTTTTTGGCGGTTGGGGCCTGCATTGGTCATGGGGCAAATTTTAGCATAAATTGTACCTGGCTATAAGGGCAGGTCTGTTGTTGATTAAATCATGATTCAGATAGTCTAAACGAACAGCCCAGAATTGTCATTTCGAGCCGCTTTTGGCGAGAAATCCCTCTGACAACTGCAAAGGACAACCCTGGCTAAACTTAGAGGGATTTCTCCCTTTGGTCGAAATGACAATTGAGGGTATTGGGGGAAGCCAAGGCCGATTTCTGTGCAATATCTTGACAAAACGCACAAAACCTGTACAATACGAGCATGAATACACAAAAATCACTCTCAAAAACTGTACAAATCGTGAACATTGTGGCGTTTGCTGCGGTATTAACGGTTAATTTCTTATCCAATGCACTGCCGCTAAACGGCCGTACCGCTGGTGAAATCTCCGACGCATTGCCCTCATACTTTACCCCGGCAGGTTATACATTCTCCATCTGGGGTCTAATCTACACGGCATTGCTCGGTTTCATTATTTACCAGGCGCTGCCCGCCCAGCGCGACAATGCGCTGATTGGCAAAATCGGCTGGGCCTTTGCCATCAGCAGCGTAGCTAATATCGCCTGGCTGTTTGCCTGGCATTACGGCGCTTATACATTGTCCGTGCTGTTTATGCTCAGCCTGCTGGTGACACTCATTTTCATTTATCGCCAACTAGAGATTGGCAAACCGAACCCGGCGCTGCCTCTGAAGGACAAGCTGCTGGTACAGTTTCCTTTTAGCCTTTACCTGGGCTGGATCACGGTGGCCACCATTGCCAATATCTCCAGCGTGATTAACTATCTGGGCTGGGACGGTTTTGGCATTGC
Source organism: Promineifilaceae bacterium (SeqCode) (assembly GCA_050292445.1). Taxonomy (GTDB): domain Bacteria; phylum Chloroflexota; class Anaerolineae; order Promineifilales; family Promineifilaceae; genus Leptofilum. The sequence goes on from JBNKLQ010000029.1 coordinate 18,104, forward strand.
CGAGCCAACCTGGGCAGCGATTATGATGCTGGTGGCCGTGGTTGTGGCTGGGCTGCTGCTGTTCAATCGGCAAAACCTGGCGTATGCCGGTGTGCTGGTTTGGGCACTGTTTGGCATTCGTACCGCCCAGGCTGACGTGGCGCTTGTGGCCAATACGGCCGTTATCGCAGCCATCCTCATTATCATTCTGGCCCTGGTAGGCACCTGGCGCACCCGGCAGGCAGCGCCTTCCACCACAGCCCGTACAAAACCCGCTTAGAGGCAATCATGCAATTACCTACTGTAAAAGGCACCAACCTGGCCCGCCAGACGCTTACCTTTCCCGCTGACTTTGCCGGCGAATTAAATCTGGTCTTTGTGGCCTTCCAGCAGTGGCAGCAGCGGGATGTAGACAGTTGGGGACCCCTGGCGGAATATCTACGGCAAACCACGCCTGATTTTGAATATTACGAATTCCCCACCATATACCGGATGAATTTTATTGCCCGCACCTTTATTAACGAAGGAATGCGGGCCGGGATTCCCAACAACGCCACCCGCCGCCGCACCATTACGCTGTACCTTGACAAACGGCCGTTCAAAAAAGCCCTCAATATCAACACAGAAGATAAAATTTGGGTCTTTCTGTTTGATAGGCAGGGAAATGTACTGTGGCGCAGCAGTGGACCATTTACCCCAGAAAAAGGGCATGAGCTGGAAACGGCCGTTTCCCAACAAAAACTCCCTGTCTAACAGCCGTGCGTCCTAAAAAAACGCCGACGCATGCAGCACTGGCCGGTACCCATGCGCCAGAGCGGCCACAATTGAAGGCGGCGTTAACACCACACCCTCGCCTGACTTCGGCCGCGCATGTGGCGCTTCATAACCCGCCGGGGTCCAGGGCAGCAGGGCATCTTCCCACACCAGATACGGCCGTTCCTGCCACAAAACAAACGTGCCGTTGGGTAAGGTGTTGAGAACGGCCGTAAACGTTCGCTTCTTTCTATCCTTGATGTAACGTGCTTTTGTTAGCCGCTCTGCATGAAGCACCTCATCCATTTGCTTCACCTTTACCGATTCCCCCAAATTAAACTGCGGATTTCCCGCCAGCCAGGCCTCCCGAAACGCCTCTGCCGCTGACCGGCGGCATTCGAAGCAAGGGCGATGCCCGGCAGCCAGCGCCGTTGCTTCATCTAAAAAGAACAACTCGGTATAGTTGCCGGGCTGCATCAGCTTGCGTCTTCGACCCTTAAAACTGAGCTGACAGATGATCCATGCTTTGTGAGCATAGGGCTTTACAATTTTCTGCTGCGCGTTGTGCAAAATACCGCGATTGCCCATGAAAGTGCCGCGCACAGCCGTGGCTATGATTTGCCCCTCCGGCGTTACTCGATTTTGTTTGGGCATAAATTCTCCTTCGTATAAACCTCTTTTTTGCAGGAAAATACGGCCGTTTTCTCGTTCAATATGATACGTGGGTCCAGTTAATTGGTAAACGTGTCTGTATCGTAATGTTGTATTAAGGGAGAAGATAATGACAAGAGTAGAAAGTGAAAGACAAAGTGAACCTCAGGAGGATTTACTGAAGTGGGCCATTCGCTATGTGATGATACCCGTTACCGTAGCCGCCCTGGCCGGTGTTTTTGCCCTGGCCGTGGTCGATAGACAGTTTGAATTGCAAAACAGGCCGCCTGATGAAGACACCATCAACATGATCTTCGCCACAATGACGGCGGCTGCTGACTCGGCACGGTCACAATCCGACGTTGAACCAAGCGGGACGGCAACGGCCGTACCCACCCAGACAGAGGAAGTACCCCAAGATGGGACAGAAACATCCCAAACGGTCCCTAACCCGCCAACGCCTGTGTCACCTGTCTGCCCGCAGGTACCTTATGGTTGGCAGCTTTACACGGTGCAGCCAGGCAACACGCTCTTTTCGCTGGCCCAACAAACTGGCACCACTGTGGCAACCATTCGGCAGGTCAACTGCCTGTACGGTGAGCTGCTGGCCTACAGCCAAATCTGGCTGCCAGACGTTTTTATTGGTCGCCCGGATCCAATTGTTGAAGTCACACGCATTGTAGAACCAATCGACCCCATAACGCCAACGGTCACTGTCACCGAACCAACGCCGTTGCCAGACATTGCCATCGGTGCAATAGAGGGGCAGGCCCTCGCCTGTTATCCAGATTGTGAGCCAGCGGTTCCTTATACCGTCAGTAATATTGGCTCAGCACCTGCCGGTGCATTTACCATTCTGCTTACCTTTTCTTCAGGCAACTTAGACGGGTTTAATGAGCTTCCACAACCGATTACAGGCCTTGAACCTGGTGCAAGCCAAACGCTTTATTTGCCCAACGAACCACTCCTCAACTGTTACTTTTATGGTTGTGAGATTCGCGTTGCCGGAGACAGCCTTAACCAAATATCTGAGGAAAGCGAAGGGAACAATGAAACGCAATATACGTTCCCTGGGCACGGGGGGCTAATGCAAGAACAAGAAAGTGATCAATAGCTGCATGGATGAGGAACGGCCGTGTGATTAACGGCCGTTCCTCACCATCATCTTGCGTTAAGCAAAAACAGCATCAATGCTGGTAGCATACAGCACATAAACAACAAAAACGGGATGCCAAACAAAAAAGCTGCGGCCATCACAAAAGCCATAGTTGTCGGATTTTGTCGCTCCAGCCAGCTTGGTTGAACGACCGTCATTGGCGGCGATTGTTCCGCGAGGGCAGCCAGATGAGCCAGGCTGCTAATCCATTGCTGCGCCGCCTCTGGGGTGAAGTCGCCGGGCATGGCGGGAGTGGTCCACTGCCACTTGCCAGAGCTGCCCGAACGCCCAGGGCTTAGAAAAACGGCCGCTCCCGGCGGCAACGTAGCGTTGTTCATGAGCTGAATGAGGTGGGATTGTACGGCCGTATCCGCCAAAAACGTTTCTCCCCAGGCAGGATCATGGGCAAAAGCGATGATATTTTCAACTAAGTTTGGCACCGTTTCAATTGGCTTGCTGCCACGCATTCGCTGAACAAAGGTAGAAAAGCGTCGGGCGATCCCTTTCGGCTGCCCCAGCATCAGGCGACTCATCACCGGGGTGGTCACCGAAATGTCCAGCCACAGCCCAGTGAACTTGCGGTAGCGAATCTCGCCGGTGATGTACTGGTTGCGGGTGCGGGTGGCGATGGAGATGGTGAAGGAACGGCCGTTAATCTCTCCCACATACTGGCGCCCGGCAAACATGGAATCCAGCGCCAACCCCAACGGCAAAAAACAGCGGTCCATCTGATCCCGCACATCCCCCAACCCCGCCACAATCAGCGGCTTCCCCACACCTTTGTTCAGATCGTTTTCGCTCATGCATGCTCCAGCTTCGCTAACATTTTCAACAGTTGAAGTTCATTCTAATCCGCAAACGATCACAATCCGATCCGAAATAATTAGTGCGGTGTGAAACGGCCGTATCTGGCAAGGTGACGAGGTACGGCCGTTTATTATTGTCTAGGCCAGCAATCCTTTTTCGCACGGATATTCTTGTTCACGAAGTGCTGACGTACATCCCCTAAACTTTCTACAGTAATCAGGACACACTTTATCTCATTGGAGGTCAGGAAAATGTTTAACCCATTTGACGACGCCGCAAAGGCGATTGAACGCGCGGCTCAAGCAGCCGCCAAGGAAGTAGAACGCGCAGCTCAAGCAGCTGCCAAGGAAGCAGAGCGCGCAGCTCAAGCAGCCGCCAAGGAAGCAGAGCGGTTGGCTCAAATCGCGCTCCAAGAAACGAACCGGTTTTTTACTGACCTTGATCGAGAAATTCAAAAGATGACTTGGAACATCAGTCAGGAAACGACCAATATTGAGCAGTCGATCAAGAGCGAGATCAGTCGTTTTGGCGGTGATATTGAACGAGCCGCCAGCACGGGTCAGCTGCAAACATTTTTTTCTCAATTTGCTAACCAATTTTTTCAAGATAATGAAGCACAAATGCGCCGAGTTGGACAAGCTGTTCTTCAAATCCAGCATTCGAGTCATCAGTCTCGCTCCCTAAAAAAGGTTGTCGATAATTTGAAAAACCGAAGACCAACAACAGAAGCAGAAGTCAAACATCTTTTAGAGCAAACCGGTATTGAACGGCTAATTCAAGATTTATCATAAAAAGGGGATTTTAAAATGACTGTCGTATCATTGGGAATGGAATTTGATGCTAGTTTCTGGGGTAGTGTAAGTGGCACAGCAGGAACTGTTATTGGTGATGGTGGACCTCTTTCCTTTGTCTCAGGAGATTTGACTGTAGGCGTCCAGAGTGGGGCATCAGGTGGAGTGGAAATAGGTGTTTACTTCACTGATCTTGATGGTTTTGCTGGTGATTCTGGAGGATTTGAAATTGGGGCAGCTCTGGGAGCGGGTCTCGAAGTCGGGTTTGTTTGGGCTCGAAATGAAAACCAAGCCTGGACGGAGTTTATTGGTTTTACAATCAGTCCGCAATTAGGGGCAACGATAGAAGGTCGTGTTGGCATATCAACAACCTTAACGTTCAAACCATTAAATCCGCCTGCAACAGCTTCAATAAACCCACATTAATTCATTATTGCCTACAAATAAAAACGGCCGTTACCTTTCATTAGGCAACGGCCGTTTTTAATTTTATCTTCAGGTTATTAATTTTCTGGTGTGTCTTCCAAATCCAGCTCAGCAACCAGTGAATTAATGTACTCCAGCGACTGGTGACGGAAGTAGGTGTTGTACAGCTCGGCGTAGTGCCCGCTGTCGGCCATGAGGCTGTCGTGGGTGCCTTCTTCGATGATACGGCCGTTGGCCATCACAATGATCCGGTCGGCATTTTTGACCGTGCTTAGCCGATGGGCAATCACAATCGCCGTACGCTCGCGCATCACCACGTCCAGCCCCTCCTGAATTTGTGTTTCGGTGAAGGGGTCCACGCTGGCGGTGGCCTCATCCAAAATGAAGATGGCTGGATTTTTGAGCAGCACCCGGGCCATGGCCACCAGCTGCCGCTGCCCCATCGAGAGATTGCTGCCTCGCTCGCCCACATCGGTATCCAGGCCAAAGGCCAGACCGTTCAGCCACTCCCCCTGGCTAATCCGGTTGGCTGCGGCCCGCACCTGCGTGTCGTCGGCATCGGGACGGCCGTAGCGAATGTTGTCGCGAATGGTGCCAGAAAAGAGAAACGGCTCCTGCGGCACCAAACCGATCTGCCGTCGATAACTGCCCAAATCAAGTGTGCGAATATCAAACCCATCGACCAGGATACGGCCGTCCTGGAACTCATAAAAGCGATTGATCAGCTTGGCGATGGAGCTTTTCCCTGCGCCGGTGTGTCCCACCAGGGCCACAGTTTCGCCTGGGGCAATCGTCAGGGAGAAATCGGGCAGCACAGTTTCTTTGTCGGTGTAGCTGAAGCGTACATCTTCAAAACGAATCTCGCCGCGCAAGGCACCATCCAGCTCACGGGAAGCCGTTTGCTTCACTTTTGGCGCTAAATCGATCAAGGCAAAGACGCGCTCCGAAGCCGATAAACCATCCTGGAACTGGCTCCAAAACGAGGCGATGCTGGTCATGGGGAACCAGTAAAAGCCAACTGCCTGCATGTACAAATACCAATCTCCTGGCGACAGACCAGCCAAGCCACCCAAAAATGTATCGGGCAAGGTAGCCAATCCACCCGTGTAGACGAGTACGGCCGTTCCCAAGCCAGATGCCATCACCATAATCGGAAAAATCGAAATCAGCACCAGCCCCCGCCGCACGCCAACGTCATATCCCTGCTTATTATTAGTGTAAAATGTGTCGTAGATGGCCCCTTCCTGCCGAAATCCCTTGGCCACAATGATGCCACTGACAGATTCCTGAATCTGGGCATTGATTTTAGCCGTCACCCGGCGAGCATCTTGTGTCACACGACGGGCAATGCTGCGGAAGCTTAGCGCTATGACCACCGCCAGCGGCGTCATGCCGATGAGAATCAACGTCAGCCAGACGTTGATGCTAAACAGCCAGCCTGTCAGGATGAGCACCAGCAGCACCTGGCTCAGCAAGTTTAGCGACAAGTCAACTACCGCCGCAAAATCCTGTGTATCTGAGGTGACACGGCTCACTACTTTGCCCGAGGGATGTTCATCGTAAAAGGACAAATCGTGATTGATAGTGGCGGCAAAGACGTCTTCGCGCAGTTGCAATACCACATTACCCACAATCCGTGCCGAAAAGTATTGGCGAATGAAGTTAAACACCCAGGCCGACGCCCCCACCAGCGAGACGCCACCGGCCAGCAGCAGCATCGTCCGCGTGGTGGGATCGGCAGCAATCAGATCAATCGCTTTGGCAATGATGATTGGTCCGGCCGTGCCTGCCACCGAATTCAGCGTAATCATCACCGCCACCAGCACCATCTGCCGCGAATACGGCCGAAAATACCCCACAATCCGCGCCAGCAGCTCCCGGTCACTGTAACTCCGATCATAATCCTCAGTGTCTAAACCATCTAGAATAAATCCCATAACAACCTTTTTTAGCCACAGAGGGCACAGAGGAGAAAGAGAATTTTAGAGAGAAATTCGCTTGACTCCATCTACCAGTTTCTTTTTGTTGAAATTGATTAGCAAGCCACGCTTCAAACCAGTTGCTTTCAAATACGACATCAGCTGAGCTATCGCTAAATCAGAAACTTTTTCTACAGCTTTTAGCTCCAGCACTACTTCTTTTTCTACTAACAAATCAATTCGTTGGCCTTTGATAATGTGGCCCTTATAAAGAACATCAATGCTCACCTGTCGCTCTACCAAAATGCCGCGCAATTCCAATTCAAGGCATAATGCCTCTTCATAAATCGATTCCAGCAATCCTGGCCCAAGCAGCTTATGCACCTCAATCGCCGCTCCAATAACCTTCCGCGTTAAATCATCTCCCATCTCACAAACTACCTTCGGTAACCCTCAATCAATCTCTCAAATCTCTGTGCCCTCTGTGGCTAATCATATCGGGCGAAGATGCGCTGGTAGGCGGGGCTGCGCGCCAGCAATTCTTCATGCGTGCCCTGGTCGGTGAGACGGCCGTTACTCAGCACCACAATCTTGTCGGCCCAGCGAATTTGCGACAGGCGATGGGTGATGAGAAACGTCGTGCGCTGGCGGCTGATGCGGCGCATGGCTTGCTGAATCTGGTCTTCTGTGGCGCTGTCGATGGCGCTGGTGCTGTCGTCCAAAATGAGGATGCGTGGATTGGTGAGGAAGGCGCGGGCAATGGCAATGCGCTGGCGCTGCCCGCCAGAGAGGGTCACACCCCGTTCGCCTACGTCAGTCTCGTACCCTTCGTTAAAGCTCTGGATAAAATCGTGCGCCTGGGCTTCTTTGGCCGCCTGTTCAATGTCGGCCTGAGTAGCATTGGGCACGCCAAAGGCGATGTTTTCCGCCAGGGTGCGCGAGAAAAGGAAGATGTCTTGCTCAATGGTGGAAATCTGGGAGCGCAGCGATTCCAGGCTCCATTCACGTACATCACGGCCATCGATGAGGATACGGCCGTTCCCCGCATCAAAAATCCGGTTGATCAACCGCGTTAGCGTTGTCTTGCCAGAACCAGTTTGTCCCACGATGGCCACCGTCTGCCCCGGCTCCACCGTAAAGCTTATGCCGTCCAGCACCGGCTCCCCATTGTAGCCAAACCGCACATCTTCAAACTGTACTTTTCCTTGAATCGTTGCCTGATACCCAGCCTCATTTTCGTCCAAATCCGTTTCATCATTGATCAATTCCAAAATGCGGCGGGCGCTGGCCACCCCCAGCTGCACCAGGTTAAACGAAAAGATGGAGATAAATGTGGGAAAGCGCAAGATGCCAAACAGTCCCATAAAGGTCACCACTTCGCCCAGCGTAATTGTGCCAGCACGCCACAGCCACATCGCGTGGAAAAAGCCCCCGCCCAGGCAAAGGCTAAACACCAGCAGCGGCAAATAACGCGCCTGAATCACGCCCTGCTGCACAAAATAATCGCGGTAACGCCCTGCGTTGGTGACAAAATTCTGGATTTCCTGCCGTTCCTGCGCGTTCCCCTTCACCACCTCAATACCGCCAATCGATTCGGCTAATCCGGCATTCATCATGCCAAACTGCTCCCGCATGGAAAGACTGACGGGATTCAGTTGGCGCGCGTAATCCCATACGGTAATGGTAAAAAGAACCAGGAAGATGGCTGGTACCAGCAGCAGCTCCAGCCGCAACGTGGCCATCAGGGCAATAGGTGCCACAATGCCCATGAAGCCATCGATCAGCAGCATGGTGCCTGGACTAAACATAATGTTCAGCGCCCGTACATCGTTGGTGGCCCGCGCCATGATGTCGCCGATGCGCTGCCGTCCGTGGAACGTCTGGCTTTTGCCCAGCAAGCTTACATACAGTTCATCGCGGGTATTGCGTTCAATGAGCTGGGCAATGAACTCATTAGAGTAATTGCGCACGATACCTAAAACGCTTTGTGTCGCCACAGAACCAAAAACGGCCAGCGACAGCCCCACGAGTGCGGCCGTTTCCCAATTGGGTTTACTGATTAAGTCAAAAGAACGGCCGATATACACCTGAACATAGCTGGCCGCAAGATTATTGACGATGGCGGCTACAGTAACCAGCAGCGGCAGCCACGGATAACGCAGCATATGGGACCGTATCCAGCGAACGGGTCCGCTCCGATTGTAAGCATACTCATTTTCGATGCGAAACTCTTTTTTACTCAAGGCATCCTCTTTTTAGAAGTAACCATCCAGGTAACTGGACAAGATTGGACCAATTTGATCTCGTGGAAAGGCTTGTTACATGCAAATTGGTCCAATTTCTTCTCATGCGAACCTAAACAGTTGCCTATTAGAAACAAGCGAATTCACAAATGAACCAATTATAGCAGCGTTAGAACAATTGTGCGCATCACACAAGCAAACAGGAAATTTGTACGCCTTGCACAAATAAATGGGACAATTGTCATATGATTTTAGTACTATTGTCGTTTTTCCTCTGGGGCATGATTTGTTATCATGCACTCAGCAATCAGACTGGAGCCTGATGTGGGAGCCAAACTAGGGGCAAAAGCATCAAAATCTCCTCATCCTTGCAACCTAACTTGAGTTACAAAAACAAATAACCTACGGTCGCGCAAACAGCCGTAGGAAGTGTATCGGTATTGTCATCATCTAAACATCGCTTCCAGTAGTAACCTTTTGCATGGAGGATGTCTTATGCAGACACAACCCGATAGGGAAAAACGGCCGTATGGGCGTTCTGTCCTTATTCCTTTTACCACTGAATCACCCACCCTGGCTCGTTTACAGGGGTTGCTTCCCCAAATAGGCAAAGGTGGCGGGCGCATTAGCGCTTCGGTTTATGATACGGCTCAAGTTCTGCGCGCCTACCCGCCATCAGGCGGTGTGACACCTGGCCTGGAGTGGCTCAAGCGACAGCAGCAAGCCGATGGTGGCTGGGGCAGCCCGGCCGCACCGCTTTATCGTCGCATCTCCACCATTGCCGCCGTCCTAGCGCTGCACCAATATGCCGACATCATCGACGCCGCTGAAAGTATTGAGGCGGGGCTAGATCATCTTCATGTTCAGCGAGAGTTGTGGGCCCACACGGTGCCAGACAGCTTGCCTGTTGGCGCAGAACTCATTTATCCTTATCTCATCGACGAAGCGGCTCGGCTCAATTTGACCATCCCGCGCCAGGGCAACACGGCGCTGCTGGGTCAGGGACGTAAAAAGCTGAAATATATTGCCCACATCAAACCGGATGCCGGTTCTCCACCTATGCACTCTTGGGAGGCGTGGGGCAGTGAGCCAGAGCCAGCTTATTTAGATGGCGCAGGCAGCATTGGGCACAGTCCGGCAGCTACGGCCGTTTGGCTGTCGCGGCTGGGCAGAAACGAAGAGACCGAATCGCTGCGGCAGCAGGCTGAAATGTATCTGAATCGGGCGGCTGGCGTAACCGGCTTTAATATTCCTGGGGTTGTGCCTGGCATCTGGCCCATGGATCGGTTTGAACTGGCATTTAGCCTTTATCCGCTGCTGGTAGCCGACCTGCTCGATAAAGAAGATCTGCAAGCGGTGCTGCAACCACAGCTGGACACGCTGGGCTTTGCCCTGACCAAACAGGGCATTGGCTTGAGCGATCATTTTTACCAGGATGGGGATGATACGGCCGCAGCGCTGGCCATTTTGCATACGGCAGGTTACGTGGTCGATCCCTCTGTTTTGAATCGTTTTCGTGGCAATGGCGTGTATTATGCTTTTGCTGGCGAGATTCAGCTGTCTGTTTCCTTAACCGCGCGGGCGGTTCATGCTTTGCGGCTGTTTGGTCAGCGGGATGAAGCCGCCGTGCAATATTTGTTGGACATGCAGGGCGAAAACGGCCGTTGGCAAGACGACAAATGGCATATCTCCTGGTTGTACAACACCCTGCATGTTGTGTTGGCCTTGGCGGCAGAACCCTCGGGATATACGGCCGTCATGTTGGCACAAGACGATCTCATCCAAAGCCAGCACAGTAATGGCGGCTGGGGTGTCAACGGTGAAGCAACCCCTTCGGAAACGGCCTATGGTCTGCTGACCCTGTACACCCTGCACAAAGAACAATTGCTGACTGACTCCGGTCGCCACGCCTTCAAGAAAGGACAGGCGTTCCTGAAAAACTATATCGACCAGCCTAATCTGGATCGCACCTCGCTCTGGATTGAAAAAGAGCTGTACGCGCCACCACGCATCGAAAAGATGTTTGAGCTAAGTGCCATGCTCATCTCAATTGACTAATACAAAAAGAGCTGTATCGTCGGGGCACGCGATACAGCTCTAAAAAACAATTGGCAGGTAGTCAAAGTTGTTTATGCCTTCAACTACCTGCTTGGAAACACTTATTTACAAATTTGGCACAAAACAGCCAGCCGCCAACACGATAAAACCAAGCAAAATCAGCCATGTGTTCATATCAGTCAAAAAGCCTAACTGAACAATAGAAGCCAACAGACCAATTACTGCCAACACAACTGCAACGATAAAAGTGATTTGTTTTGGTGCACTTAAACTCATTTTTTTCTCTCCTGTATCTAAAAATTATTTGTTTTTTGCCCCAATCAAGATCAGGCGGTTAATTGCCTGATTCTGTGATAGATGGTTTAAAGTTTTGGGATCTTCAGAACTTGCCCAATGCGGATTAGGTTGGGGTTGTCCCCAATGACATCTTCATTGGCTTCGTAAATCAGCCGCCAATTAGCTTGCGTGTTGTAATATTTTTGGGAAATAAAGCTCAAATTTTCGCCAGAAACAACCTTATGTTCGGCAATAAATTGGGTGAAGCGGGATTTGCTAGCCGCTTTGGCCTGGGCTTCCTCAGCGGCTTTGGCTTCTGCCTCTGCCTTGGCTGCGGTGGCTTCTCGCTCGGCTTTCTCTTTTGCCATCGCTAACTCGCGGGCTTTGGCTTCGGCTTCTCGCTTAGCTTGCTCGGCCTTCATCTTTGCCTGAATTTGGGCTGCAGCTTTGGCTTTTTCAGCTTCCTCTTTTGCTTTAGCAGCAGCTTCTGCTTTCGCCTTGGCCTGGGCGGCGGCTTTGGCCTGGGCGGCAGCTTTAGCCTGAGCAGCGGCCTTGGCCTCGGCAGCAGCTTTGGCTTCAGCTGCACGCTTCGCTTGCTCTGCAGCTTGTTTGGCTTGCCGACGTTCACGCTTATCTGCAGCAGTGGCTTTTAATGCGGCGGCAATGGTTTGCAACGCGTCACTTTCTTCATCGCTGGTATTCTTGCCAATACCCAGCACGCCTTCACCAGCAGCCTCAGCCACAGAGCGAGCGATGCTCAACAGAAACTCATTAAAGGCATCCAATTCTTCATCACCCAATTTACTGGCAACGATGTCAGAAATACGGCTGAGTGCTTTCTCAGCTTGTGTCGTGGAAGCTTTTTCAACTTCTTTGGCAGGGTTTTCATCATCTGCAACCACATCACGCACGAGCTGGGTGGATGCTTTATACGCTTCCATGGACTTGGTTAGCGCTTTGGCTTCTTTCCGTTTAACGATAAGCGCCACACGGCCGTCTGCCGCCGACATAATGGCGTTTACCCAGAATGGAGCATCTTTCACCAATTCCCATTCATTTCTTGAAAGTTTAGATTTAGACATTCATTTCTCCTTGGATATTGTAGAGGTATCAAACGTACAGGTTTTTAATTTTCGTTAACCTGTTTGATTTTTCAGGAGTTACGCAAATTGATGGCAGGACTGCCAGCCCTCTGCTGCATAAGACCTGTTTTTAAGGACATACATTTGACAAGCGAATAAGCAAATAGTCACAAACTCATTTACAAACATTTTATGCCGATTTGTTTAGGAGCAGCGTACTATATTGGACTCGGTTTTCCTCATTTTGCCATTATCGTTTTTGTAACCTTTTCCCCCCGCTTTCATCTAACAAGTAAGCAAGGCCAAAAAAGAGACAAGGCCAATCAGAATACGCAACATGACCGAAGATGGACCACCTTTTTATATCATCTTTATCTCTGGCCCAAGCGGGTTTTTACACTCTTTTTTACAAAATTTTTCGGAGGAATATCATGAAACCAAATATGGGAAGCACAGATCGTATTATTCGCGTTGTTTTGGCAGTTGTGGTGGCCGTTTTATACTTCACCAACCTCATTTCAGGAACGGCCGCAATCATCCTGGGCATTTTGGCCATCGTCTTTTTGCTCACCAGCGTTGTTGGCTTCTGTCCACTGTATGCCCCCTTCAAACTGTCCACAATTGGCAAAAAATAAAACATCAGCACAAGTAGTTCAGCACAAAAAAGAGTGACTGTGGTCACTCTTTTTTGTTGCCATCTGGCAACATCTGGTACAGGCTTTCTGAAAGCAGTTTAGGAAATATGGTTTGAAAGTTCAGGAGAACATGCCCCAAGCTTGGGCCTATCTGTAGCGATCAAGCAACCCAGTAGCCGTTGGCGTAGAGGGCAGTGAACAGGGCAAGGAGGGGTAGGGAAATTGCCGTAATCAGCTTATCGACCCAGGGATGCTCGCCCCACTCCGCCAGCAAAATGAAGGCGGGGAACAGCACCCACATGTAGCGTCGCTGACTCATCAGCAGGCCGGAGCTAAAAGGGATGATCACGCCCAGCAGCACAAGGGCGGCTTCGGCGTGACGTCCTTTGTAAAGTAGCACGATGCCCAAAATGAGGAAGACGGTGACAAATATGAAATCGATCCAGTTATCGAAGTGGATTTGCCCGCTGAGAAACGCATTGAACCAGCCCACAGACGGCCGTTGTAGCAAATCCGCCACCGTGACAAATGGCGATTGGGGCACACGCCCCCAGGCGGCCGAGGCGTTGGCAAACGCCAGTGCATCACCAAAAACGTACCACAGATAAGCCATGTAGCTGACCAAACCCAGAGGGGCGCTGGCTGGAACCAATAGCGCCCACAGGGACGGCCGTTCCTCCCCCACATTCAGCCGCCACTGCCGCCACCATTCCAACAACAGCAGCGGCACAATGATGATCCCCACCAGGCGGCACAGCGTAGCTGCAATGGCAAAGGGGACGCTGGTGCGCCACTGACCACGTCGGGCAAAATAGTAGGCGGCAATCGTTACCAGCAAAAAGAGAGATTCTGTGTAAATGGCTGAGCCGTAAAAAGACAGGGGAAAAATGAGCAAATACCAGACCACCCGATCCGCTACCTGTTCTGACCAATTCTCAGCCACGAGACGATAGAAGAAAACGGCCGTACCCAACAGCGCCAAATTACTCACGATAATGCCCGAAACGGCCGCATCCCCCACCAGCGGCGTGATGGCCGCCATCAGCAGCGGCAGCAGTGGAAAAAAGGCGACCGACGGCAATGGCACCCCCTGAAACTTATATCCTTCCTCCACAATGCTGATATAAAAACCGGTGTCCCAACGGCTGGCAAACACATCTAGCAGAATGTTTTCCGTGCCACGCAGATGGTAGGGTGGCGGCGAAGGAGCATCCAGCAGCAGCGGAACGGCCAGGTAGGCTACCAGCAACACACCCAGCCGTGTAACAACAAACACAAGCAGCGGCAGCCACAGCCAGCGCGGGATACGCAAGCTGGCAACACGGCTAAAAAATGTTTCAGTTAACGGGGAGTTATCTAACTTCACATCCATCTCGTTATCCTGCCGGAGGGTCAATCTCTTTGGAAAGTGACGCTCACATGTAAATTGAGTACAATGAAAACATTCCGGCGACCTGGCCCACATTGATTTTGGGAAACCATCCGTTGTGACCAAGCCGCCAGAACTTCTAAAGGCTGTAGTGGTGGCGATAGTGCCGCTATCTCACCATTACAGCTTTTTACCGGGGCAGCCGGCTGCCAAAGCCAAACACAGGCCCAGCAAACCCGTCTGGGACCCCCACCAGAGGCGCATCGTGCCGCAGGCTGAAGCCTTGCGTGGCAGAGGCGTTCATGTCTACCTCCATCGTGATGTCGTACTGGCCGATAGCCATGCTGGAGGCCGGGCTTTGCACCACAAACTGAGCTGCTCCCTGGCCATCTGTGAGTACACGGCCTAAGTAACGGCCGTTCACAAACAAAGTGGCCACGCTGTGGGCAGGAAAGCCAGAACCAGTGAAGGCAAAAGCGCTGCCCGGCGCCCCTTCCGTGGCATGCACCGACAGCTCCGGCGCGTACACCCCGGCCATCATGCGCCACTCCAGGGCGGCGACGGGACGATCGACGTAGGGCACCATAGCAACACCTGCCAGCAGGATTACCAAAGCCATAATCGTGCGTACCATCGTCCGTTGACTGAATTGTTTCATAGTTACCTCCTTCGCAACTACAAGTAAGGATAGAAATTTGTTAGCGGGAATGGCTTGGAACGGCCGTTCCCGGCATAACTTAAACTAGCGCTGCACAAAGGGCAGGAACGTGCTGTTGCCCGTCGTACCAAACACGGAGCCAGGGAACCCACCGGGTGGGGATACAACCGAGCCAGCACTGTCCACCGTGATGATTTTGAAGGCCGATACATTGGCATCTGTCTCCATCACCACGGTCAGCTCCCCATCGGGCACGCCGGTTGTGTCAATAATGAAGGTGCCCACGCCATTGCTATCGGTAGTGACACTGCCAACCACCTGTCCATTCACAAAGATGATGGCCAGCCAGTTGGGCTGGTAGCCGGTGCCGGTAAAGGCAAACTGGCTGCCGGGTGCCCCCGTGTTATCACTCACGCCTAAATCTGGCGTGTAGGCACTGCCAAACGCTTCCCAATTAATGGCCGCCCGGGCATTGCCGACGTAAGGCAACAGCAATACGCCACCTAGCAATACAAACGCGGTGATCATCAATCTACTAACTGCTTCTTTTCTTTCTTGACTCATAGAGCCTCCTTTAAAATTGATGGATAGTGGCTTTCGTGGGAACCGGGGTGAAGCATGATGCGTGAAACGTGAGCTTCTTCTACTCACGCATCACGAGCCTGTTGGTCCTTCGAAATCCAA